>DATGEF010000584.1:0-5747 GCA_035310405.1 Chloroflexia bacterium
GATGCCCCACCACTCCTGGATCTGCACGACCCCTGGTAACGCCTCCTGCGTATCGGGGCGCACCAGCACCCCGGTCAGCCGGTTGCCGTTCGTTTCGAGATCGATCGTCTCTTTATGCAGAATTGCCATCGTTCCTCCTCATACGAGCGGTCAGCGGTCAGCGGTCCACCGATCCCTCGTCGACTGACAGACTGACGACTGACGACTAATCACCGCCGACTGACGACTGACGACTGACGACTAATCATCTCACTGGCTTCAAGAACTTGCCCGAGGCCCAGCCGAGGGTGCCTTTGGCATCCCAGCCGCTGATCTGCCACCAGACGATGCCGTCGACGGTTTGCGGGCCCGCGTGGATCTGGGCGCGCGCGCTGGCCGGCAGTTGGCCCAGCAGTCGGCCGCGCAGGCCGGGCACCTGGCGGATGTTGAGGCTGGACCCGCCCAGCCCCGTGGATTGCGCAAACGCGCCCGGGGCCAGGATGAGCGGGGCGAGGGTCGGCACCACGCTGGGGGCGGGCGTGGAGGCAGGCGGGCGGGGAGTCGCGGTGGGATTCAGGATGCTGCTGACCGGGGTGAGGGGGGCCAGGGTGGGCAGCGGGGCCGGTTTGTGGTCGCCACGCAGGAAGATCGCCCCCGCGGCCAGCAGCGCCACCAGCACCCCCCCGCCCAGGATGCGGACCCGCCCAGAGTCGTCGGCGAACTCGCCGGTGGGGCGGACCACGGGATGCGGCGCGACTAGGGGCCCAGGCAGGTCCGCCGCCACCGGCGCGGGTGGCGGGACGGGGGCCGTGACTGGCGCGGCAATCGACTCCAGCGGGGTGACGTCCGGCGCGGGCTTCACCAGGGCGAGCTGCGGCGGCCGCTCGCGGGGCTGGTTGGCGGCCTGGACGGCGGCCACCGTCGCCACGTTGCCCCGCAAGGGCGCCCCGCCGGGGCCGGTCGGCGTCATGGGAATGGAAGGGGCGCGGCGCACCTGGCGGGGGCTGTCCGCCGCGCTACCGGCGAGGTTCTTCGTGGGATCGCGCGCTTCCCAATAATCGATAAAGGTGCGGCTGCAGGAGAGCGATTCCGCCTCCACGAGGTGATTCGTTTGGGCGTCGAACAGCAGGGGGTTACGGCACCAGCCCTTGCGCCACAAAGGCGAGGGCTCATAGAAGCGGCAGGTCAAACACTTCCGCTCACGTGGTTTCACCTCAGTCATGCCCGGGCCCCCCTTATCCCATCCACCGCGCTGATCCTTGCCCAGAGGCGCAGCCTGGTGCCTGTATCGATCGTTTTGCCGCGCCCACTATACCATCTCCCGGGGGGAGAGTCAATCCGCCGGGCCCTAATATCCTGATCACTATCCATGCCATGAAGGTCGCCGCGGTGGGGGCACGTGGGCACGATGCCGGTTGCCGGCCGCCGCCGGGCTGTGCTATAATGGCCGGGTGACCCGGGCCAACCCCGGCCAACTACCGTCCGTTAGTGCGTCGTGGCGGGACGCGGAAGGCGAGGTGCGTCATGGGAACACTGGATGTGGCGGTCGTGCAAATGGAGGTCTGCTCCGGCGAGGTCCGCAAGAACTGTGTGCGGGCCGAAGCGCGGATCGTCGAGGCGGCCCGCCACGGGGCCCAGGCGATTCTCCTCCCCGAGCTCTGGACGACCGGGTATAACTGGCCCGCCATGCCGGGCCTGGCCGAGGGGCGCGACGGCGAGACCGTCCGCTGGCTCAGCCAGCTCGCCGCCCGCTGCCGGGTCAGCCTCGTCGCCGGGTCTCTCGCCGAAGCCCGAGACGGGCAGATTTACAATACGAGCTATATCATCACGCCGGACGGCACGCTGGCCGGTGCCTACAGCAAGCAGCACCTCTTCCCGCTGCTCGACGAGCCGCGCTACATGGCGCCGGGCGCCGATCCGGCCGTCGTGCCGACCGGCCAGGGGCGCTGGGGCCAGTTGATCTGCTTCGACATCCGCTTCCCGGAAGCCGCGCGCAGCCTGGCCGTGGCGGGCGCCGAGATCCTCTGGGTGCCCGCCGAATGGCCGCATCCGCGGTTGGAGCATTGGCGCACCTTGCTGCGGGCGCGGGCCATCGAAGACCAACTGTTCGTCGTGGCGGCGAATCGGTGTGGCCAGGGCGACGGGAATACCTGGTGTGGCCACTCGCAGATCATTGACCCCTGGGGGATTATTCTGGCCGAGGCCGAGGAGGCCGAAACCACGCTCTACGCCACGCTGCACCTCGATCTGATCGCCGACGTGCGGGCGCGCATTCCCTGTTTCACGGTCCATGCGGCCGACCCGGCGCGCCCGGGGGCGCGGGCGCCGGTCGGCGCCCCGGCCTAGCCGGCATGCGCCGGCGGAGCGCGTAGGAGCCCCTGGCATGGACCTCGGCACGCTGGTGACCTGGATCCAGACAGTGATCGCCACGCTCGGCTACCCGGGCATCCTGGCGCTCATCGCGCTGGAAGGCGTCTTCCCCCTGGTGCCGTCCGAGATTATCTTGCCGCTGGCCGGCAGCCTGGCCGCCCAGGGCCGACTCTCGCTGTTCCTCTTGCTGCCGGCCGCGGTCGGGGGGTCGGCCCTCAGCGCTTCGTTGCTTTATGGCATCGCCCGCTGGGGCGGCGCGCCGCTGGTCGGGCGCCTGCTGGACCGCTGGGGCCGCTGGCTGCTGCTCTCGCGCGCCGACCTGGACCGCACCCAGGCCTGGTTCGAGCGCCGCGGCCCGCTCATGGTCCTGATCGGCCGCTTCACCCCCGGCCTGCGCACGCTGATCTCGGTGCCGGCCGGGCTGGCCCGCATGTCCTACCCCCGATTCTTGCTCTACACCTGCCTGGGTAGCAGCGTCTGGAACGGCGGCCTGCTGCTCGCCGGCTGGCTGCTGGGCGCCAACTGGCCCAGCGTACAGGGCTGGGTCACCCCGATCGCCCCCCTGATCTACCTGGTGCTGCTCGTGCTGGTCGTCGTCTTCTTCGCCCGCCGCTACGCCGCCCGGCGCGGCGGGCGGTCGTAGCTATCCGCTACCACAGGGGGTGGCTCAGGGCATTGGGCCGCTATTCAGGCCGATCACATAGAGGTCGCGCTCAGGCGCGTTGTCATAATCGACGGTAAAGGCCAGCGCTTGCTCCCCGATAAGGCCCCAGACCTGGGTGAGCTGCAAGATCGGTTGCTGGAACGGCGCGACCGTGCCGCTATCGAGATGATCGATCTGCATTTGCCAGCCCTGGATGCCGGCTGGCGCCGGCTCGCTCCAGGCGATTACGTGGCCGCCGATCACCGGGTGCAGCCCGAGGCCGGTCGATAGCGTCTGGCCGGTGCCACTGTTGAGATTATAGAGGTGGACCTTGTTGTCGCCCACCGCCGCATGATAGGCCCAGACCACGTTATCGCCGGCGACGGCATAATTGCTGAGCGCGGCCGCCTGGGTGGCCAGCACGGTATTCCCCCGCGAGCCGTCCGTTTTGATCACGTGCAGGCTGGTGGTCGTGCCGGATGGGTTGCCCGGCTGCTCCTCGCTCCAGAGGAGGACTCCGCCGGCGGCCACCGGTTTCTGGCCGGCTGTGCTGATCACGCTTTCCAGGTTCGTGCTGAGATTGTGCGCGTAGATGCCGTGATGAAATGACGCATTGTCCTGGTAGTAGAGCACCCCGCCATCCAGGGCCAGGCCGGCCAACCGGTAGGTGCTGGCGGGGCTCAGGATGGTCGCCTCGCTATGGGTCGTCAGGTCGTAGCTCTGGACGCCCTGCGCCCCGTTCGGCGCCAGTTCCACCCAGACCACCTGCCGGCCGTCGCTGGCGGCCAGGGGCGGCCCGGCCGGCAGATTCTTGATCAGGAAAGTTGTGTGCTGATCGCTATCGCCCCCGTAGAGCGACATCAGCTGCACCGGGGTGGGCTGGGGCTCGGGCGTCTCGGTGTTGCCGCGGTCCAGGATCGCCTTGAAGTAGAAGGCATAGTGGCCGGCCACGATCGGCTCCCCGGCGATACCCTGGGCGCTCAGCCGGATGTCGGGTCCAGCGGTCGGGCTGACGGGCAGGGGCGTCGGCGGCAGGGGGGTGAGGCTGGGCAGGGGGGCCGTCGGCACCGGAGTCGGGAGGGTATTGCCGGGCGCGTTCGCGAACGCTTGCACTAATGGCATGCTCGCCAACCGGCCCAGCGCGTCCTGGAAGCCGTCGGCCGTCTGCCAGACCAGCCAGTTCCCGGCGATCGCCGGGTGTTCCTGGTCGCCGGGGGCGACGACCAGCAGCGCCGGCTGGAGATCCGTCAGCTTCAGGCCCCAGATGTCCAGGTCGCTGGACCCGCTCGCCCAGACGATGGTGTCGCCGCGGAATGCGCCCACCTGGACGCCCGCCGGCAGCAGCGTCGATTGGCCGGTCTCCAGGTCGGTGAGCAAGGTCTGGTTGGCGGTGGACCAGAGCACGCGGTGATCGCTGACCGCAACCGGCTGGGGCCAGGGCTGCTGTTGGCCCAGGGTCACCATCTTGCCGATCTTGAAGTCGTAGGCCCGCAGGGTGCCGATCGGTCCGCCGAGTTGCGGCGGGCGGTTCGGGTCGCCCTCGCTCCAGACGATCGCCTCGTCGCTCATGACCGGCCGGCCGAAGGCCTGGCCCGGCTGGAGGGCGGCGAGCTCGTTAGTGACCTCGCCCGGCAAGGCTCTCAAGACTAGCGAGTGCTGGTCTTCTACCCAGGCCAGGTGCCCGCCGCCCACCGCGGGCATGCGCCGATCCGCCGTGGCCGGCAGGACGTCGAGATCCGCGCCGGTAGCCAGGTCCTTGCCATGGATCTGGACGTGGCAGCCCAGGCAATCGGGCTGGCCCTCTTCCCAGAAGACGATCGAGCCGGCGATCACCGGGTTGGTCTGCTCGCCGGCGCCTTCCGTGACGGTGAGGGGCTGGTTGGTCTGCAGGTCGAGGGCGCGGATGTGGCTATTGCGCGTCGGGGCCGGCAGTGTGTTCGCCTCCGGCCAGACCAGGTAGGAGTCGGAGGCCACCGGGGCGCCCTGGCCCCGGCCGGGAGCGGGCGGCGGGATGGCCAGCTGGGTATAGCGCGCCCGGTAGCGGAAGGTGCCGAGCTGGCTCAAGAGCACTTCGTAGGGGGTCCCGGCGTTCTCGGGGTGCAGCTCGAAGACGGCGCGCTGGAAGTACTGCACCGTGTAGGTCTTCCCGTCCAGGGCGCTCCGTTCCTGAAACTCGTCGGAGATCGGGTAGCCCTGCTGGGCCAGCCCGCCGTGCGTTTCCCAGTAGGCGCGGAACTTGCCGCCCAGGGTGTGGCCGGTTTCCGCGAAGTAGCGCGGGTTCACCGTGCTGGCCTGCTGCCCCGGGGCGCCGGCCGTCCCGTAGCGCTGCTCATAGGCGAACACGCCCAGCAGGGTCAGCAGCACATCGTAGGGGGGCCCATATTCCGGGTGCTGCTCGAAGACGGCGCGCTCGAAATATTGCACGGTATACGTCTTGCCGTTCAGATCGGAGACTTCCTGAGTGGCCTCGGTCAGGGGATACCCCTGTTGGGCCAGGCCGCCATGTTGCTCCCAGTACTCCAAAAAGCGCCCCGCCGCGGTGTGCCCCGTTTCGGGGAAATAGCGCGTGCCGGTTTGGGCCGCTGCCAGGCGCCCCCAGGTGCCGATCCCGGCCAGCAGGATCACGGCGGCCAGCCCCCCCAGTAATGCCAGAACTCTTGACGTCTTCATGGCGTGTTCTGCCCTCCTCATACGCGGTCCAAGCGCAAGCGTGCCCGTACTGGTACAACGGGCGGCCGCGTCCGGGGTTGCAGAT
>DATGEF010000585.1:0-5129 GCA_035310405.1 Chloroflexia bacterium
TCCTCCAGCACGCGCACGGCGGCCGCGACCTGGGCGGGACTGGCGGCGGCGTTGCCCAGCACGGCGCTGAGCGGGGCGCGGGCGGCGGGCGAGCCATGGGTCAGCGCATGATAGATAATCAGGGTTTTCTTGCCCTCGCGCAGGTCGGAGCCGATCGGCTTGCCGAGCAGGCGCTCCTCGCCGGTAATGCCCAGCAGGTCGTCCTGGAGCTGGAAGGCCGTGCCGCAGCGGCCGGCGAACGTCTCCAGGGCCTGGACCAGGGCCGCGCCGGCCGGGGTCCCGGCTTGCCCGCTCGCGTCCAGGCCGATCAGCGCCCCGGCCCGGGCCGCGAAGCGATAGAGCAGCGCGGTCTTGCGGCTCAGCATATCGAGCACCTGCTCCTCGCTCAGCTCGGCGACCGGCCGGTGTGCATACTGCACGTCGAGCATCTCGCCGGCCAAGAGCCCCGGCTCCAGGACCAGCGCGAGATCGCGGATCAGTTGCAACGCCACGCCCGGCGTTACCCCACGGGTGGGCATCTCGGCGAGTAAGGCATAGGCCCAGCCCTGCTGCTGGTCGCCGGCCAGGATCGCCGTGGTCACGCCGTAGTGCGCGGCCTCCGTGGCCGGGTAGCCCCACTCGTCCCGGGCGCGCGCCGCAAAGGCGGCATGCACGGTCGGGCGGCCGCGCCGCAAGGCATCGCGATCGATCACGTCGTCGTGGACCAGGGTCCAGGTGTGGAAGAGCTCGACGGCGGCCGCGGCGGGCAGCGCCCGGGCCTCGTCCCCCCCGGCCGCGCCACAGCTGATCAGGAGCATCAGCGGGCGCAGGGCTTTGCCCCGCTGGCCCAGGTAGTGGTAGATGGCTTCGCGCGAATGGGCGGGCTCGAAGGTCTGGGCATAGCGGGGATCCAGCAGGATGGCATAGACCTGGTCGCGACGCGTGGCCAGCTCCTGGTCAAACCAGGCATGATCGGCCGGGGTGAGAGTATACATGCCGCTATTATACCGCCCCCGCCCGGCGCCTGCCAGCCAGCGGGCGGCCCGGCGCCGCGTTTGACACCATCCGGCGTGTGTGCTATGCTGGACTTCAGACTCGCACCCCGATTTGTGTCCCGCCGCCCCCCAGGGAAGGAGATAGCCGATGCCCGAAACCAGTCAGAATTTACCGATCCGGCGCATGACGCTCTACAAGCATGGTGTCGGCTTTGTCGAGCGCCGGGGCGCGGTCGACGGCGCCGAGATCCAGCTCGTGTTCCGCGCCGACGAAGTCAACGATGCGCTCAAGAGCCTGCTGGCCCTCGATCTCAAGGGCGGGCAGGTCCTCGGCATCCATTATGAGACGCCCGCCGATCGGGACGCCCGCCTGGCGGAGAGCGGTATCGTGCTCGGGGTGGACCATAGCCTGCTGGACCTGTTGCGCGGCCTGCGCGGCTGGCAGGTGCGTCTGACGATCGGCAGCGGCGCCGAGGAGGAGCACTTTACCGGGCGCCTGCTGGGCGTCGACATCGTGGAAGGCGGGCCCGTGAGCCGGGCCCGCGTGGCCTTGCTGGAACCCGAGGGGGGCAGTGTCGTCAACCTGGCGCTCGGGCAGCTGACCCGCGTGGAATTACTGGAAGATCGGGTCGTCCACGACCTGCGCTTCTTTCTGGACACCAGCCGGACCGAGGAATCGCACCGCACCGTGCGTGTGCGGCTGAGCCCGGGCCTGCACGACCTGGCCGTCTCGTACCTGGTGCCCAGCCCGACCTGGCGGGTCAGCTACCGGCTGGTGGCCGAGAGCACCGACACGGCGGACGGCCAGCTGGGGGGCGACCTGCTGCTCCAGGGCTGGGGCCTCTTCGACAACCGCCTGGAAGAGGATCTGAACGAGGTGGCGGTGACGTTGGTCGCCGGGCAGCCGATCTCCTTCATCTATGACCTGGCGACCTCGCGGATCCCGGCGCGCCGCGTGGTGGAGGATGAGGCCCGGGTGGCCGCCGGTCCGGTGGAGTTCGACGAGATGCTGCCGCCGCCGCCCCCGATGGCCCCGGCCCCGGCCGGGATGCCGGCGCCCGTGGCCCGCATGCGGGCGGGGAAGCAGATGATGGCGGCCAGCGAGACGACCCGGGGTATGCAGGCCTTTGCGGAGGCCGCCCCGCCGGCCGCCACGGGGGCCGACCTGGGCGAGCTGTTTCAATATGAGGTCACCACCCCGGTCACGGTCAAGCGGGGCGAGAGCGCGTTGGTGCCGATCCTGAGTGCCCGCTTGCCCTATAAGCGCCAGCTGCTCTATAACGGCGCCAAAATGCCCACCCACCCGGTCGCGGCGCTGCGCTTCACCAACCGCACCGATCTGGTCCTGGAGCGCGGCCCCGTGACCGTGATCGAGAACGGGGACTACCGCGGGGAGGCCCTGGTGCCGTTCACTAAGACCGGCGGCGAGATTTACCTGGCCTTCGCCGTGGAGCTCGGCATCAAGATCAGCGAAGCCCGCAAGAATCGCACGGAGGTCGCCGGGCTGCGGATCGCGGGCGGCTATATCCATCTCCAGCAGGCCTATTTCACCATCACCACCTACACTTGCGAGAACAGCCTGGCGCAATCCCGGATCGTCACGATCGAGCACCCCGTCCAGGCGGATGCCGACCTGGTGGAGACGCGCGCGCCCGACGAGCAAAACGCCGACTATTATCGCTGGCAGGTTCCCTGTCCCCCGCGGGGCACGGCCAAGTTCGTGGTCAAGCAGCGGACCTTGAGCTGGCGACAGGATTATATCCTCAACCAATCGTATGACCAACTGCGGCAATATATGAAAGATCGCTGGCTGGACGAAACCGTACTGGCGCGCCTGAAAAGCATCCTGGATGAGCGCCAGGCGATCGTCGACAACCAGGCCGAGATCACCCGCATCCAGAACGAGCGCAACGAGATCTACAAGCGCCAGGGGCAGATCCGGCAGAATATGGGCACCCTGGACACCGAGGGCGAGGAGGGCACCCTGCGCAAGAAGCTCTTCAACCAGCTGAACAGCACCGAAGATCGGCTGGCCGCCATCGACGCCCGGATCGCCGCGCTGACCGACGATGCCGCGGCCCGCCAGGCGCGGATCGACGAGGCGCTCCGCACTCTGAGCGCGGAGAGCCCACAGCGCGGGCCATGAACATCACGACGTTTGCCTATCTGCCGGCCACCGGCTGGTCGGTCGATCCGTGGCCGGCGCTCGATTCGGCGCGCACGCTCGTGCTGCTGTTCGGGGATTCCCACTTTCTCGATACGCCGGCCCCCATCCGCGCGATCGCCGCGGCCTATCCCACGTCGCAGATCATCGGCTGCTCGACGTCGGGCGAGATCGCCGGGGCGCGGGTCGTCGACGGCAGCTTGCTGGTGACCGTGGTCGCGTTCGCGCATACCCGGCTGGCGACGGCCCACGCGCCGGTCCCGGCAGTGCAAGAATCGTATGCAGCCGGCCAGGCTCTCGGCGCGCAGCTCGCCGGCCCCGACCTGCGCAGCGTGCTGCTTTTTTCGGATGGGCTGACGGTGAACGGCAGTGAACTCGTGCGCGGGCTCAACGCGGTGTTGCCCCCGTCTGTGGTCGTTACCGGCGGGCTGGCGGGGGATGGGGACCGCTTCCAGCGCACCTGGGTGGTCTGGGATGGCGCCCCCCGCGCGGGCTTTGTCGTGGCGGCCGGGCTCTATGGCGACCGAGTCCAGGTCGGCCATGGCTCCAAGGGGGGCTGGGACATTTTCGGTCCGGAGCGGCGGGTCACGCGCGCCACGGGTAATATCCTCTACGAGCTCGACGGCAAGCCGGCCCTGCAGCTCTACAAAGAATATCTGGGCGAGCGCGCGGCCGGCTTGCCGGCCACCGCCCTGCTCTTTCCCCTCGCGTTACGCGCCCACCCGGATGACGAGAAAAGTATTGTGCGCACGATTCTCGGCGTCGACGAGTCGACGCAATCGATGATCTTCGCCGGCGATATCCCGACCGGCTCCCTGGCCCAGCTGATGCGCGCCAATTTCGACCGCTTGATTGACGCCGCGGAGGCCGCGGCCCTGATGACCCGGGAGCGCAACTCCCCCATGGGGCCCGTGCTGGCCCTGGCGATCAGCTGTGTGGGACGCCGGCTGATCCTCGGCGAGCGGACGGAAGAAGAGCTGGAGGCGGCGCTGGCCGTCTTGCCGGAAGGGACCCAACAAATCGGCTTTTATTCGTATGGCGAGATCTCGCCCTACGCGGCCGGTTCCTGTGATCTGCATAACCAGACGATGACTCTGACGACGATCTATGAATCCTGATGCCGCCCTGCACCCCCTGCTCAAGCGCCAGCTGAAAAAGATCGGGATTGACGACGCGCTGGGCCCGCCGAGCGCCGCCATCTGGCAGCAGTTCGTCGCCCGGGTGAGCCGGGCCTATGCGGAAGCCGACCAGGAGCGGTATCTGCTGGAGCGCTCCCTGACGATCTCGTCGCGCGAGATGCAGGAGCTGTACGAAAGCCTGCGTGCATCCTCGGAGACCCGCATTGCCGTCGAGCGCGACCGGCTGCGCACCGTGATCAGCGCCCTGGGCGCCGGCCTCTGTCTGCTGGATCCCGGGGGGGGGTTGCTCTTCATTAACCCGGAAGGGGAGCGGCTATTGGGCTGGCTGGCGGCCGACCTGACCGGGAAGCCGCTGCTGGACGTGATCGAGGTGCGGGACACCGCGTCCCCATTCCCGGCGCTGACGACGGCCGCGCTGCATAAAGTGCTGGGCGCCGGGCAGACCTACCGCAACGAGAGTGGCCGATTCGTGCGCCGGGATGGGGGTGTGCTGCCGGTATCCTATGCCCTGAACCCGATCATGGAAAACGGCGTGCTGGCGGGGACCGTGCTGGTCTTTCTCGACATCTCCGTACGTAAGCGTGCCGAGATGGACCTGCAGCGCCGCCTGCGCGAAACCCTTCTGCTGAATCGGGTGATCGCCGCCGGCGTCTCCGCGCTGGAGCCGAATACCGTGCTGCGGGTCGCCTGCGAAGAGCTGGCGCGGGCTTTCCACTTGCCGCAAGCGGCCGTAGCGCTCCTGGACGCCGATCAAACCCACCTGATGGTGATCGCCGAATATTGCGCGCCCGGGCGGCCCGCCGCGCTCGGCACGATCATCCCGGTGGCCGGCAACCAGGTGACCCAGTTCGT
>DATGEF010000586.1:0-11472 GCA_035310405.1 Chloroflexia bacterium
GGGAGACCTCCAAATGGATAAGGGAGTCGGCGGTGCCGGTAGCCCGATCTTACACCGAAGAGGCTCCTTGTGCCAGGGCCGGCAATACCTCCGAAGCTCTCATAAGAGTTCGCCAGCGGTATCAAACAATGCAGCGCACCCGCGGAGCGCGACGCAAGCGCGGGCCGTGTCCCCCGGGAGTCGGGGGGCGCGCGGGCGGGGCGGTCGGGCTCCTGGTCCGGTGTTTACTCCTGCGGCGCCAGATCCGGTCGAGGGGGTTCCGCTCGGGCGCGCACCGCCCACAGCAGCAGGACGACCGTCCATCCCAATCCCGCGCCGACGACCCAAAAGCCGCCTTGCAGTTGGAAGTACCATAACTCGGGATGGACCCCCCCCAGGCTGGACCCGATGTTGGTCCCCCAGAGCGTGAAGGCCCACACGGTGCCCAGGATCAGGACCAGCCCGCCCAGCAGCGCCCAGGCGATCGCGTCGGGCACTTCCTGGCGCTGGAGCTGCACGCTGACCACCCCGAGGCCGACCAGGGCCGCCAGTAACATCCCACCGACCAGGAGCCCGGTGCCTGTCACCAGCAGGAACGATCGAGCATTCAACAGGAGCTCCCAGCCATTGTAGAAAACGAAAGACGGTTCGCCTGAGCGGTTCACGACTAGCGCAATGGGCAGAAAGAGCGAGCCGACGAGCAGGAGGGCGGTGCTCCCGAGCAGCATGTCCCGCGATAGCGTGAGCTGTCGAGGGGGCTCCGCTTGGGCGAGCACCGCGCCCAGCAGCAGCAGGACGACCGTGCTGCCCAATCCCGCTCCGACGGCCCAAAAGCCGCTGAGCAGGTGGAAGTAGCGGATCTCGAAAGGGGGCGGGCCCAGGCGGGCTTGAGTGGCGGTCGCCCAGAGTGTGAAGGCCCACACGGTGCCCAGGATCAGAACCAGCCCGCCCAGCAGCGCCAGGCCGATCGCGTTGGGCGCTCCCCGGCGCTGGAGCCGTACGCCGAGCACGCCAAGGCCGGCCAGGGCCGCCAGTAACATCCCACCGACCAGGTGCCCGGCGTCCGCTAGCAACACCACCAACGGGCTGAGGAATGCCAGGAGCGCCCAGCCGGATGCATCAAATATGCGGCCGGAAGAGTCTCCTATGGAGACCGCGGGCAGCAAGAGCAGCACGCTTGATAGCACGATGCTGCTCCCCAGCAGTAGGGCGGGGGATACCTTGATGGGCATCGGCGGAACCTCCTCGATAGTTGTGTAGCACAAACGGGCGCGGTGGTGCTCAGCGCGGTTGGGGGCCGGCCGCGCGTGGGCCCTCCGCTCTAGCATAGCACCGCCCGCCGCCCGGGCCATGCGTAGATTTACGGGTTTGGGGGGGCGGGACCGCAGGCAAAACTACCCGATCCGCGTCGCAGCGTCTGCTACGGCGCTGCAGGGCAAAACGCCGTGGCCGCCGACAGCCGCGGCCCGGCCGGACTTTGCGCATCCCGCCCGGCTCGCAATACGCGCCTCACGACCGGGCGCTGGATCGCGGCTCACCCGCGCGGCTAGATCATCGAGGGCAGAGCCCTCTCCCACAGACGGGGGTCCGCCCGGCGTCGTATTCCGTACTCCACCCTCCGCCCGCCGCACTGCGTCCGCGCCCCCCGAGAACCCTCGCCCGCGCACGGGAGAGGGCAGGGTGAGGGCCTCCACCGCAGCTTGACAGCGGCGGGGGGCGGACCTATCATGTCGGTAGGGAAAAGGAAGCGCCGATCCCGCAGACCCGCTCCGCGGACCCCGCCAGAAAGCGCAGGTGCCGATAATGACCAAACGTAGCGTTCTGGGATTGCTGGGCCTAGCCCTTCTGGCGGCGCTCGGCCTCGCCGCCGCCGCCGTCGCGCGGCCGCCTGCGCCGGCGGTGGGGCCGCCGGCCGCCGCGCCGGATGCGGAGCGGGGGGGGCCTCCCGCCGACCTGGCCGCGGATGGCCCTGGCCCCCAGGCCGCGGCGGCCTACTGGCGCGACCGGTATACCTACCCCACCGGCCGCTATGATCCCGCGTGGCTGCGCGCGGCGGCGGCGCAGGATCGCCGGGTCGGCGCGGGGGTGCCCGCGGGCCGGGTGACCTACCAGCGGCGGCCCGGCCCCGCGCTCGTGACGCTCGACCCGGCCGCCTTCACCGCGCTCGGGCCGCTGCCGCTGCAGACGAACGGCAGCCAGTTCGGCTTCCAGTTCGGCCACGTCTCCGGGCGGGCCAATGTCGTGGTCGTCAACCCGGGGAACCCGGCTATTGCCTACCTCGGCACCGCCGGCGGCGGCGTCTGGAAGACGACTACCTGCTGTGGCGCGAGCACTACCTGGCAGCTGACCACCGACGATCCCGTGATCAACACCACCGACATCGCCAGCCTGACGCTCGACCCCAACACCCCCACCACCGTCTACGCGGGCACCGGCGACCTGGAGAACAGCCTCTATCCCGACCTGGGGGGCAGCCAGGGCCTGCTCAAGAGCACCGACGCCGGCAGCTCCTGGACGGTCCTCGGCGCGAATGTCTTCGGCGCCGGCATCCAGCCCAGCTGGACGACGATTTACCTCAAGCAAGCCATCGGCAAAGTGCAGGTCGACCCGCGGAACAGTAACACGATCGTCGCGGGCACGCGCAACAGCCTCTATATTTCCAACGACGGCGGCACCAGCTGGAGCGCGCCCTGCTACACGAACCCGTACACCACCACCCAGGCCCAGGTCGTCACCGGGCTGCTCTTGCAGAATGCCGGACCGAGCACGACGATCTATGTGGCCCTCGGCCTGGAAGATCCCACCCTGGATGGCGCCAATGGCGTGTATAAGGCCACGCTGCCGGACACCGGCTGCCCGGCGCCCGGGGCCTGGACGCTGCTGAATGCCGGCTGGCCCAGCGGCACGGGCGGCGGCACGGCCGCCCCGACCCTGCCCGGCCGCATCGACCTGGCCGTCGCCCCCGGCGCGCCCGCCACCCTCTATGCCCAGGTCGCCTCCGTCTCCTCCACGGCGCCCAACCGGCTGGGCGGCCAGCTCGGCGTCTGGAAGACGACCGACGGCGGCACGAGCTGGACCCAACAGTCCACCGTGACCGCCCTGACCAACTGCAGCGGCCAATCCGGGGACTACCCGCAGAACGGCTACGATCAGGGCCTCGCCGTCGATCCCAATAACCCGGATGTGCTGTTCATGGCTACCTTTGAGATCTGGAAATCGACCGACGGCGGGCAGACCTTCGCCGACCTGACCTGTGCCTACAACGGCACCGGGCCGCACCCCGTCCACCCGGATCAGCACGGCATCGTCTTCTTGCCCGGCTCCTCCAGCAGCCTGCTGGCCGTGAACGACGGCGGCGCCGTCTACACCCCGGACGCGGGCGGCAGCTGGAGCCAACTGAACGACAGCCTCAATACGGTCGAGTTCTACTCCGGCGACCTCACGGCGAACTTCGCCACCGCCCCGCAGGCCGGCGTGGCCGGCGGCGCGCAGGACAACGGTGCCATGGTCTACACCGGCACGGTGGGCGGCCCGACCCTCTGGCAAGGTATCCTCAGCGGCGACGGCTTTTTTGCCCGCATCGACGGCGTGACGGGCAGCGCGACCGCCGGCACCTGGTTCCTGGGCACCAACCAGGGCCTCTTCTGGCGCGCCACGAACGGCCCCAGCAGTCACTTCACCGCGCTCGCCGTGCCCTGGCGCCAGAGCCCGCGGGAGCGCGCCGGGTTCGCCCTGCCGTACGAGATCCAGAAGAATGACTGCCTGCCCGCCGGCTGCACGCACCTGATCGTCGGCACGTATCACGTCTGGGAGACGACCAACAGCGGCACCAGCTGGACGGCCAGCAGCGGCGACCTGACGGGGGGCGCGTCCTATATTAACCAGCTCAGCTACGCCGGGAGCACCTCGACGGTGGCCATCGCCGGCACCGCCGACGGCAAAGTCCAGGTCGGCTTCGGGCTCGGCGCGGGCACCGCCGCCACCTGGGTGGATGTGACGGGCAATAACGCGGTCCTGCCGAACCGGTCGATCGACGACGTCACGACGGATCCCCTCAACCCGCTGATCGGGTATGCGGCCGTGGGCGGCTTCGACGAGAACACGCCGGGCACCCCCGGGCACCTGTTCCAGCTGACCTGCACGGCCGGCTGCGCGACGTACACCTGGGCCGACAAAACCGGGAACCTGCCGGATATCCCGCTCGACTCGGTCATCGCCAACCCACGCTATCCGCAACAGGTCTTCGCCGGCAGCGACTGGGGCCTCTACTTCACCAACGACATCACGGCGAGCCCGCCCGTCTGGCAGCGCTTCCAGGCGGGCTTGCCCAACGTCGTCATCTGGGACCTGACGATCGACCGCGGCACCACCACCCTGGCCGCCTGGACCCGCAGCCGCGGCGCCTATGTCTGGCCGCTCCCGGCGGGCCCGCTCACCACGCCGACCCCGACGCCCGTGCCGCCGACCAGCACGCCCGCGCCCAGCAGCACGCCCACGGCTACCAGTACGGCGGCGGCCACGCAGACGCCCAGCGCCCTCCCGACGGCGACCCCGTGCGCGATCACCTTCGTCGACGTGCCGCCCAGTGCCTACTTCTATACGCCGGTCACCTACCTGGCCTGCCACGGTGTGATCAGCGGCTACGGCGACGCCACCTTCCGGCCCTATAACCAGACGACCCGCGGCCAGATGGTCAAGATCATCGTCAACGGCTTCCAGGTCCCGGCCTATACACCCCCCAACGGGAACACCTTTGCCGACGTGCCGCCGGCCTTCCCCTTCTTCACGGTGGTCGAAGCGGCGGGGCACGCCGGCATCGTCAGCGGCTATGCCTGTGGCGGCCCCGGCGAGCCCTGCGACGACCAGAGCCGGCCCTACTTCCGGCCGTACACGAACGTAACCCGCGGCCAACTGGCGAAAATCATCGTCGCCGCGGCGGGCTGGCCCCTGGTGATGCCGCCGGCCGCGACCTTTGCCGACGTGGCGCCGGGCAGCCCCTTCTACGCCTTCGTCGAAACCGCCTACTGCCACAGCATCATCAGCGGCTATGCCTGTGGCGGCCCGGGCGAGCCCTGCGACGGCGGTAATCGCCCCTATTTCCGCGGCGGCAACAACGCTGTCCGCGGCCAGATCGCGAAAATCGTCTATGGCGCGCTGACCAGCAGTGGGGCCTGCAACGGGGCGCGCTAACCATCCGCCGCGGATCAGCGGCCCAGGAGGAGCTAACGCAATGGTCAAAGGGATCGCCGCACTGCCGGCCGTCGAGTTTACCGAGCAGCAGATCATGAACGGCACGTTCCCGGGCGAGCAGGCGCGCCGGGCCCAGGAACACGGGCCGATCTACAAGTGGTCGATTACCGCGGGGCCCGAGGCCGGCACCGACTTTGTCTTCATGGTGGGGGCCGAGGCCAATCGCTTTGTGCTGCACACCCACCGGGAGCACTTCAGCCATGACCTGGGCTGGACCCCGCTGATCGGCGAGAGCCTGGGCAAAGGCTTGCTGAACATGGACGACCCGGAGCATGCCCGGCACCGCAAGATGTGGAACCCCGCCTTTACCAGCGCCTGCATGGAGGCCTACCTGCCCGTCATCCAGCAGGTCATCGCCGAGCGCACCGGCACCTGGCCCGCGCGCGGGGAGATCGACCTCTATAGCGAGGCCCGCGAGATCACCTTTGACGCGGCGGCCGCCGCGCTGGCCGGCTTCCAGCGGGGCGCGGAAGTGGACCGCCTGCGCGAGCTGTTCTACACGTTGCTGCACGGCTTCGACCCCGGCGAGAACAGCTTCGAGGCGTTTGTGGCCCGCATCATGGCCGCGCGCGACGAGCTGGCTGAGCGGATGCTGGTCGCCATCGCCGCCCGGCGCGGCCTGCCCGCCACCGAGCAGACCCACGACGTGCTGGGCATGATCGTCCGCGCCCGCGACGAGCAGGGCCAGGCGCTCAGCGACGAGCAGGTGCTGGCCCACCTCAATATCCTGCTGGTGGCCGGCCACGAGACGACGACCACGCTGAGCGCCTGGGTGCTCTACGAGCTGGCCCAGCAGCCCGCCGCCCGCGCGCGGGTGCAAGCGGAGCTCGACGCCGTGCTCGGCCCCCCGACCGGGAACCCCCCCTCGCCCGAGGCGCTGCGCGGCCTCAAGGTGCTGGACAACTTCATCCGCGAGACCGGCCGGCTCTACCCGCCCGTGCTCAACGTGCCGCGCGGCGTGGTCCGGGACTTCGAGTTTGGCGGCTACACCATCCCGGCCGGCACCCCCGTGCGCCTGGCCATCGCCGCGGGCCACCGCCTGCCCGCCGCCTTCGCCGACCCCGACCGCTTCGACCCCGACCGCTTCGCCCCGCCGCGGGAAGAGGACAAACGCACCCCCTATTCCCTGGTCACCTTCGGCGGCGGCTCACGGATCTGCATCGGCGTCAACTTCGCCAATATCGAGGTCAAGGCCCTGGCCGCCCATGTGCTGCGCACCTACGAGCTGACCCCGGTGCCGGGCCAGCACCCGGTCCAGGCCGGCCACTGGACCGGCTTCATCCCGGGCGGCATCCGCATGCGGGCGCGGGCGCGCGGCTAGGGCGCCCCTTGCCGATCAACCTCAGCGTAGCGCGGGCCTGGGCGGACGCCGGGCGGGATGGCGGCGATGGGCGACGGGCGGCCCT
This sequence comes from Chloroflexia bacterium, assembly GCA_035310405.1. Classification (GTDB taxonomy): domain Bacteria; phylum Chloroflexota; class Chloroflexia; order QHBQ01; family JAICKM01; genus JAICKM01. The sequence continues at coordinate 6,636 of DATGEF010000586.1, forward strand.
CACCCTGCCCTCTCCCGTGCGCGGGAGAGGGTGCTTGCGCCATCACGGGGAGGGGAACGGGCGGGAGCACAGCCGGCCGCGGTCACCCCGCCGGCCCACCAGGCGTCCCGCCTCAAGACCAGGCCGCGCCGGGTGCAGGAGCGAACCGATCGTGTAGGCAACGGGGCGCAGAACACGAGTACACTGGTATGGGTGGTGACGGGGGGTGGATGCGCCGTCCTGCGGACTGTGGGAGAGGGCGCTGCCCTCGACGCTGTTGCCGCGCGGGTGCGATTATGTCGGGGGTAAATAGTAGCAAAGATATTAAAGAATCTGTCATTCTGAGCCCTTCGCTGCGCTCAAGAGCCTGCCCTGAGCGTAGCGAAGGGGTAAACTCCGCGAAGAATCCGCTGCCAGGCCTAAACTGCCATCGGTGCGGGGCGGCTGATCCGTCCATAACCCGTTGTCACGCCCCCACGCCCTTCAGGAGCGGACCGATCGTGTAGGCAACGGGGCATCGGTGATGGGCCACCGCACCTGAAACGGCTGTGGGAGAGGGCTCTGCCCTCGAAGCTCTGGCCGCGCGGGTGGGCCTTACGCCACGCCAGGTCGTGAGGCGAGTATTGCGAGGGCAGAGCCCTCTCCCACAGTCCGAATGAGGGCTTATCCACCCCCATCACCACCCAGGCCGGCGGGCCGCGATTACCGCGCCGCCCCGCCGGCCCGCCGTCTCCTCCCGGCCCTCACGCCCGCCCACGTCGCGCTTCTGGGGCGCCGGGTATCCGCCCCAACGGATTCTTCGCTGCGCTCAGAATGACAAATCTTAGTTTATCTGCTAATATACAGCACTTTTTGCATTAGTTGGCCGCGATGGCCTCTCTCCATGCAGGCGCGGGTGCGATTATGTCGGGGGTAAATAGTAGCAAAGATGATAAAGAATTTGTCATTCTGAGCGCAGCGAAGAATCCGCTGCCAGGCCTAAACTGCCATCGGCGCGGGGCGACTGATCCGTCCATTATCCGCTGCCACGCCCCCCCGCCCGCCCACGTCGCGCTTCTGGGGCGCCGGGTATCCGCCCCACCGGATTCTTCGCTGCGCTCAGTAGGCTGTCAAGCGGTTTTTGGCATGTTGGCCCATGCCTGGCAAAGTTGCGAGAACGTGCCAAATGCGGCTTGACAGCCTACTCAGAATGACAAATCTTGGTTTATCTGCTAATATACAGCACCTTTTTGCATTAGCTGGCCGTGATAGCCTCGCCCCATGCGGGCGCAGCGCGCGTTATGGCAGAGGTAAATAGTAGCAAAGATAGTAAAGAATTTGTCATTCTGAGCGCAGCGAAGAATCCGCTGCCAGGCCTAAACTGCCATCGGCGCGGGGCGGCTGATCCGTCCCTTGCGCGCTGCCACGCCCCCACGCCCGCCCAAGTCGCGCTGCTGGGGCGCCGGGTATCCGCCCCACCGGATTCTTCGCTGCGCTCAGAATGACAAATCTTATATTATCTGCTAATATATAGCACCTTTTGGCATTAGTTGGCCGCGACAGTCTCGCCCCGTCTTAGGAGACAACTTACGGCGACGCGCCCCGGAGGGCTGATCGTCAGCCCGCGAAGGCGGGCTTCGTAATTGTAGCCGCGGCTTCAGCCGCTAGGCGTCCCGCCTCAGCCGCCCCGGAGAGACGCCCGTCAGCCCACGAAGGCGGGCTGCGCCCGGCGTTGCCGCCGCTTCAGCCGCCGGGCGTCCGGGGGCGGGTCGTCGTCCCAGGGCACGGCGCCGTCGTCGTACCAGGCTTCGGCGAAGAGAATCGGGATGGGGCCGTCTGCGGCGAGCGGCAAGTGACAGCGGGCGGCGAAAGCCTGCCCGTAGTGGGTGAAGATGGCGCGCAGGGCCGCCGCCCCGGCGGCCTCGGGCAGCATGCTATAGGTGCGAAAGCCCACCAGCTGCCCCGTCGCGGTGATCGCGATCAGCTTGCGCCCCAGCACGCGGCCGGTGCCATCTTCGGCGTAGATCACGCGCTTGTTCAGCTCGCAGGCGTTGGCCACCGTGGCGAAGGCGTTGATGCCGCCAAAGCTCAGGCAGGTATCGAAGTAGTTGCCCATCTGCAGGATGCGCAGCGGATCGTGCTCCAGGTAGAGCCGCACGCGGCCCCCGGCCACGCCGGGGCAGGGATAAGTGCGCGGCTGCCGGCCCAGCCAGGCCGCCGTGTCCACCCCGCGCGCCGCCTGGGCCTGCAGGAAGGCCAGGTTGGCCGGATGCTGCCGGGGCCAATCGCGGTCGCCGCCGAGCGTGGCGCGGAGCAGCCGGAGCAAGAGGTGCCGGTTCGTCTCGATCGAGGTCGTCAGCAGGGTGGCGTTCAAGAGGTCGGGCGTAAAGGCCAGGTCGGGCGGCAGGGGGCCGGCGACGTGCTCCAGCCGGCGGCGATAGCAGGCTTCGACCTGGCGCTCGGCCGCCACGATCTCGGCATCCGCGGTGACCTGCGCCAGGCGATCGCACACCTCCTCGCGGACCAGTGCCCGCAAGCGGTCCGGCGCGGCCAGGCGGTCGCGCAACGTGGCGACGCGCAGGGCCAGGTCCAGGCGGGCGGCCCCGCCCGCGATCCGCGCCTCCAGGTAGGCCAATTCCCGGGCCAGCGCCGCCGGCTGGGCCAGGGCGCGGGCCACGCCCGGCGGCACGGCCGGGGAGCCGGCGAGGATACGCTGCGCCCGTAGGTAGCCGGCCACGAGCGGCCCGAGATCCGGCGCGAGCGCCAGCAGCGGCGCCCACTCCGGGGGCGGGGACTCGGCCCCCGTGGCGCCATCCGTGGCCACGGCCACCAGGGCGGCCAGCGGATCGAACACAGCCGGGTCGAGCCGGGCGGCGGCGCCGACCCGCACCAGCAGGTCCAGGCAGCGCCTGGGATGGCGGGGGAAGAGCCGCACCAGCATCGCCTGGAGCGCCGGGTAGCGGGCGAGGACAGCCGCGCTGCTCGCCATGAGATCGCTCGCATAGCCGTAGTGATGCTGTAGCGCCGCGTCCAGAATCGCTTGCCAGCGCCCCAGGTCGCCCGCCGCCAAGGCCGCCCCCAGTTGCAATCCGAGCCGCAGGGCCTCGCGATCCTGGTACGTGGGCGGGGTCGCCCGCCACAGCCCGGCCAGCCGGGCCAGCAGCCAGGTCAGCGCCGCCGTCTGGGCGGGCCCGAGCTGCGCGACGGCCAGGGCCGCGCCCACCAGGACCTCGTACTCCAGGCGGTCGGTGCGCCCGGCGGTAAAGGCGATCAGCCGGGGCAGGTGGGACACCAGCCGCGGTAGGGCGATGCGCAGCTCGGCGAGCCGGTCCGGTAGCTCGTAAGAGAGCGCGGATAGCCATACGGCCCGCGCCTCCGCCGGCACGGTGAGCAACAGGGTCAGGAGCGGGCCGAGCACCGTCCGCGCCTGCCGCAAGCTGGCAAATTTGGCCAGCAGGTTGCAGAGCCAGTGGAGTAGAAGGCTACCGGTAATCTGCAGGTCGTGGATGAGGGTGACCGCCCAGCGGCACAGGCCCGGGTCGTGCCACTCGTTTACCCAATCGGCCAGGTCCGCGTGTAGACCGAGGCCAATCGCCTCCCGGACGAGCGCGGCATCCTGCGTATAGGCCAGCAGCGTGATCACCGGACCGACCTGCTCTCGTTGGCAGGTGGCCAGCCACCCGGCCACGGCGGGAGGAGTCGCGGGGTGGGGGAAAGTCGCCGGCGGCCAGAGTTGCGCCTGGGCGTCCACCAGGATGGCCAGGTAGGGCCGGTAGAGAGATGGGGGCAAGGCCAGCCCCTGCTCCAGCGCGGCCAGGATGGCATCGCCGCTCGCCCAGCCCGGCGGTCCGGCCGCCGGGCGGTGGGGGCGCCAGAGGCCCGCCGGCAGCCAGGTAACCGGCGCCAACGCCAGCAGCCCCGTGCTGAAGCGCACGATCAGGTCGACGAGGCCGGGGTCCGCCGTGGCCTGTATATAGGCCCGCAGTAACGGCGCCAGCGAGTCGACGATCTGCTGCCGGGCCTGGCGGAGTTCGCGAACGACGGCCCAGCGCTTGGCGGGACCGCGCAGCGGCAGGGGATCGCGGCACTGGAGCAGCCGGGTGGCCAGGCGGCCCGCGGCCGCCAACTGCTCGGCCAGCTGCACGACTTGCGCGGGCGCAATGCCGGCCGCCAGCTGCTCGCGCAAGGGCTCGGCGGGCAGCTGGAAGGGGCTGGGGGTCGCGACGGCGGCCTGGTAGCGCCGGGCCAGCGCCAGGCCCCCGGCATCCGCCAGGAGCGTGACGACCAGCGGGGCATCGGCGGGCAGCCCGGCCTGGTGGCCCAACGCATACGCCCGCCGCAGCCAGGGATCGGCGGGCCGCGCCGGCGCGGCGCCGCTGCCCTGCCGGTGCGCCTGCGCGCCCAGCACCAGAGCCGCCAGGGCCCGGCCAGCGGGCGGGGCGCTCAGATCGGCCAGCAGATCCTGCAGGGCGGGCTGCGCGGCCGGGCCGGCGGCCAGCAAGGCGGCACTCGGCGCGGCGGGCAGCGGGTTCAGGCAGAGGGCCTCGGCCGGCAGCAGGGCCGCCAGGGCCCCGATCGCCGCGGGATCGGGCACCTGGGCGACCAGCGCGGGCAGGTCGGGGGCGGCCAGGGTATGGAGCCGCTTGGCCAGGGCCAGCTGCGCCAGGCGCCCGCGCCGCCAGGCCGCCAGGTCGCCCAGCACACAGGCGGCGGTGCGGGGGTAGCGCGCGATCTGGTTCAGGCGGCGCTGGGCGAGCGCCAGGTCGGCGCCACTGGGCGCGATCGGGCCGCGGGTGCTCGCCCAGACCACGCGCCCGCCCTGCCAGCGCAGGCGGCCGTCCAGCCAGGCGGTCTCCCCGACCATCACCTGCACGGCCAG
>DATGEF010000587.1:0-7119 GCA_035310405.1 Chloroflexia bacterium
CGTCGGCGCTACTTTCATCTTCAAAGCCAAAGGGCATGGGCGGGCGGCCGCTCTCGGGGCGATCGGTGGCCCGCCGGCCGAAAGCCTGGGCCTGGCTGGCCGTTTCAAAGCCGCTGCCGAGATCGCCGGCCATTTCCATGCCCTCGAAGGAGAACGGTTTCAGATCGGGCAGGTCTTCGAGCCCGGGCGGCAACCCAGTCTCGTTCATCGCCCCGCCGGGCTGGTCCGGGCCAAAGCTAAACGGCGCGGGCGGGGGCGCACCGGGCAGCGCAGGCGCGGGGGTGGCCGGTGCGTGCCCCGCCGCCGAGCCGCCGCCCTGGTCAAACATAAACGGCTCAAAGCTGAACTCATCGCCGGTCAGGCCGGCCATCTCTTCGGGGCGCGGGTCGGCCGGCAGGCGCGAGGGGGGGGCGCCCGCGGCCCGGCCCCAGGCCGGCTCCCCGGTCGGCGCGCGCCCACTCGGCGGGGCCGGCGGCGCGGAGGGCGCCGCCGGGCCCAGGTCGAGCCCCTCGAAGGAGAACGGCTGGAGGTCCAGATCAAAGTCGGCCCCGGCGGGCGCTTCGGGCGCCGCCGCCAGGGATGGGCTGGCATTGCCAACACTCAGGAAATCGATGAAATCGTCGACCTCGCCTCCGTCCGCGGGCTGGGCGGCCGGCGCCGGGGCCGGCGCGGTGCCCCCGAAATCGAACGGCTGGATGTTGCCGAAGTCGAAGTCATCGGCCGGGGCCGCCGCCGGCGTCGCGGCGCTCTGGGCGGCGGGCGGGGCCGGGGCCGGCCCGAAATCAAAGGGTTGGACCGCCCCGAGGTCAAATCCGCCCGGGGCTCGTCCTCCGGGTGCCGCGGCCGGGGCAGCCGCCGCCCCGGCCGCGCCAAAGTCGAACGGTTGGATATCGCCAAAATCAAACTCATCCGCGGTGCTTTTACCGCCCCCCGCCGCCGGGGGGGCCGGCGTTCCGCCGAAGTCAAACGGCTGGAGACTGCCCAGGTCAAATTCCGTGGGGGCCGGCGCCGCGGGCGGCGGCATGGCCGGCGCCGGGGGCCGGGCGGCGGCCGGGGGACTGGTTGCGGCCCCTCCGCCCAGCCAGGATGGCAGTGTATCGCTGCCGAAATCAAACTCGGCACTCGCCGCAGGGGCCGGTGCCGGGGGCGGCGCGGCCGCGGCGGGAGGCGCCGGCGTGCGTAGCCAGTCCGGCATCTCGGGGCTGTCCAGCGCCGGATCAGGCGTCCGATCGCCGGCCAGCGGGCGGCCCAGCATCACTTCCTGGGGGGCCGGGGCGGCCGCCGGGGCCGGGGCCGATCCCAGCCAGGAGGGCAGCGAGTCACTATTGAAGTCGAATTCGCCCCCGCTGGTCGCGCCAAAATCAAAGGGTTTGATGTCGCCAAAGTCAAAATCGGCCATCCCAGCAGCGGGAGGCGGCGCCGAGGGGGCCGGCTGCGATCCGGGCCCCGCCGGCGGAGGGCTGTTCTGGGGCGCCGGCGGGGGCGGGCTCGCGGGCCGCCCCGGGGCGAATCCGGCGCTCTGGGGTGGCGGTTGGGGTGGGCTGGCGGACGCCCCGAAATTGAACGGCTGCCCACTGCCGGGCGCCGGGGCGCCGGGCGCGCTGCCTTCGCGGAGCCAATCCGGCAGGCCACCAGCATTGGCGGCGGGCGGGGGGGCGGGGGGTATCGTCGGCGCGGGCGCCGAAGCGGCGGGCGCGGCGCCCTGAGCGGCGGCGTCATCCGTCAGAAACGGCTTTAAATAATCCGGCAGGGCGTCGCGATCCCAGTCGAAGTCGAATTGACGCTCTTGGTCGTCGTCTTCCTTATAGCTTGGAGCCATCTGGTCCTCCTCTGAGGTAGCATGGGTCGCGAAAGCGTCCTCTTCCGCCGTAACGAGAGCCCGGGCCGAATCGGACTCATCTTGAATAGTATGATTATAGCCTACTTCGGCCCCATTTTGTGAAGTTTTTTTTTGATCCTGCTCCCCATTTTCGCCGGGGGCGGCCGGGGTGGTCTCCTCGCCGGGCGGGGCGCCGGCCGGTAGCGTGGATTCTTGATCGGGGATGCGATCGACATCGCCCGTCACGGGAGCTGTCTTGGCCAACCACTCAAGCAACTCGTCGTGTGTAAAGTCCTCGACCGGTATCGAATCGGCGGCGCGGCTGTCCGGGGCGACCGCGGGGGGCGCCGCGGCGGCCACCCCATCCTCGACGACCGGCGCGGCCGCGATGCTGCTCAGCCAATCGAGCAGTTGATCCTCGGAGAGACCGGCGATCTGATCCGGCGAGAGCCGGGCTGCCGGCAAGCTGGCCTTGGTGGCGGCCGGGGGTGCGCTGGGCGCTCGGGCGGCTGGTGCATCCGCCGCCAGGGGCAGCGCGGCCGGCGGTTCGTCCCCGGCCGGCACCGCCGGCGGGGCGTCTGCGGGCTCCCGCGGGGTGGCGATCTGATCCGGCGCGAGCTCGGCCACCGGCAAACCGGCCTCGGTGGCGGCCCCGGGTGCGGCGGGCGCCGCGGCGGCTGGTGCATCCGCCGCCGGGGGTGGCGCGGCCGGCAGGTCGTCCCCGGCCGGCACCGCCGGCGGGGCGTCTGCGGGCTCCCGCGGGGCGGCGATCTGATCCGGCGTGAGCTCGGCTGCCGGCAAACCGGCCTCGGTGGCGGCCCCGGGTGCGGCGGGCGCCGCGGCGGCCGGGATGGCCGTCTCGCTGGCCCATTCGTCCAGCCAATCCAGGTCCAACGGCTCGGCCAGGGGCGCGGGAACGGGTAATGTATCTGCGGCCCCCGATTCGCCGGGCGCTCCGAGTCGATCCTCGCCGGCGAGATCCGGGGCCGCATCCGCCGCCGCGGGGTGCTCGTCCGGCAAGGGGGGCCGCGGGCCGAAGGGCTGCGTAATACGGGGCGCCGAGATCTCCGGGAGGGGGGTCGTCGGGGCGCCGGCCGGCCGGCCGCGGCTCCAATCCCGGCTGGGCCGGGCGCCCGGCCCCGGGCCGGCCCCGGCCGGGGAGCGCTCGGGCGCGGCCCCCGCCGGCGTCTCGGGCAGGCCAGCGAAAGGCAGCGTCAGATCGAGGTCGCCGCTGGCCAGCTCCTGGGCCGACCAGGCGGGCACGACGGCCGGCTGGGCGCGGATGATTTCCCGATCGAGCGGCCAGGGCGTGGTCTCCCAGATGCTCTGGGCGATCCGGTAGGTCGGGTCGGCAGCGACCGCCTCCATCAAGTACGGGCGCGCGCGCTCCGTGCGCCCGTTCGTCCAATGAATATAACCCAGCATCCAGTTGCATTTCACGCAGGCGGCATGGCCGGCCAGGATATCGCCCGCGACGGCGGCGGCCTCGTCAAGCTGTTCGTTGCGCCAGAGGGCCTCGGCCAGCGCCACCTCGATATCCCAGCGATCGGGCCGCACCTGGGCGACATAGCTGAGCTCGTTGATGGCGGCCTCGCGCAGGCCCGCGCGCAGATGCACATACGCCAGGCCACTGGGCGTCGTGCGGATGGTCGCCCCCGCACTGCCGTAGCGCACGGTATACAGCCGCAGGAGCTCGCCCCGCAACTCCGCGATGCTGGGATCGATCTCGAAGGCGCGCTCATAGGAGTCGATGGCGCTGTCGATCTGGCCGCGTTCTTCGGCGATAATGGCCCGCCCCACATGGGCCAGCACGCTCTGCGGGTCGGCGTTGAGCACATGGCTGAAGAAGCGGCTAGCCTCGTCGGGCCGGCCCCGCTCCAGGTAGATTTCGCCGAGCAGGCGATAGGCATCCAGGTAATGGGGATAGTAGCGCAGGATGTGCTGGGTGATGGCGGTCGCGCGCTCGGTATCGCCCGCGGCCAGCGCCGCCTTGGCGCGGCCGTAGGCGTCCGGTACGGTTATCGTCGTGGGTGCGCGGTCTGCCAAAGCTGGGCACCGTTCTACTACCGCCGGGGGCCGGGGGTCACTCGGCCGGGTCCCCGATCAGATCCTCCGCGTACTGCAGGAGCGTGGTGGCCCGCTCGGCGGGCACATTGGCGGTGCTGAGATAAAGCTGCAGGGCCTGGCGCGGCGTCAACTGCTCCACGGCCTGGTCGCCCAGGCGGGTGCGCTGCGGCGTGTCGACCTCGCGGCTCACCGCGGCCACATAGGCCGCCTCGCTCAAGGCTTTGCGGATCTCGTCGTCGCGCAAGAGGCCCTCCTGGTCGGCGGTCGTCTTGATCACGACTCGCACCACGGCGTCCCGGATGTCCGCGGCGCGCGCCACGAGCTTGCGGATGACGGCCTCGTTCGGATTGCCGCCGTTGGTATGGATCTCGACGGTGAGGAAGCGGCGCGCGCCGGAATCGTGGAATTCGTGCTGCGCCATGCGTTCGCCGCGCGGCCGGGTCTCGTCCAGGGTCACGGTCACGAAGCCCTTCGGATCGCGCTCTTCGCCGAAGTCGATGCGCTCCAGGCTGCCGGGGTAGACGACGGGCGGGTGGTTGAAGAGGACCTGGTACTTATGGATATGCCCCAGGGCCACGTAATCGAACTCCGGGCGCGCGACCATGCTGAGCGGCAGCACGATATCGTCGCCGAGCATCATGCTATGCTCCGACGAGGTCTTGGCGATGTCGATCGCGGCGTGGGCCGTGAAGATCGCGGGCAGGGCGGGGTCGAGCCGCTCGACCATGCCGTCGACGACTTTTTCAATGCGGTCGACCAGGATGCCGTTCAGCTCGCGGTGCCCATAGGTGCGGTACTCGTCGCGAGTCAGCAGCGCATGATGGGTGATCCAGGGCAGGGCGGCGATCTGGATGGGGCCGTGGCGGGTGGGGATCTGAAAGACGTCCGGCACCCGGGCGACGGTGACATGGGGCACGGCCAACGTATCGAAGATCTCGACAGTGTGGGCGCGGGCCCAGGTGTTGGGCAGGTCGTGGTTGCCGACCAGCAAGAAGGTGGGGATGCCGGCCGCGGACAGGCGGCGCACCCGGCGGGCGAACTCGCGCTGCACGGTGGGGCTGGGGTCGCGGTTCTTATAGACGTCGCCGGCGAGCAGCACCAGGTCAAAATCCTGGGCGATGGCATAGTCGAGCGCGCTGTCGAGGCTTTGCAGGAAATCGCCCAGGCGGCTGGACAGCCCCGTGGCGGGATCGACCCGGCCATAGTTTTCCATCCCGAGGTGTATATCGGCCAGGTGCAGGATGCGGATCATGCGGCTGTGCGGGTCACTTTCTACCAATATCGCGCCGTTCCCTGCGTGCGTCACGTGCCGGCGCTGCGCTTCCTCTTTATAATATTATGTTTACCCGCTAAAGTCAAGGTAGCAGCGCAGACAGCGCTTGATCAGGACTGGGGAGGTACTGGCCGGGCTTGCGGGTTATGGTAGAATGAGGGAGGATCAGAGGAGGTGAGATAAAGATGGCCGCGCCCCTACTGCCGCACCGCTACACGCCGGAAGAATACCTGGCCCACGAGCGGCAAGCCGCCTATAAGAGCGAGTATCTGGCCGGGCAGATCGTCGCCATGAGCGGCGTCAGCCGGGCACATAGCCTGATCAACACGAACCTCGCCTGGGTGCTGAGCTCCCAACTGCGGGACCGGCCGTGTGAGGTCCACGCCAGCGACATGCGGGTCAAGGTGACGGCGCAGGGCCTGTACACATATCCCGATATTGCGGTGGTCTGTGGCCCGGCGCAGTGGGAAGACGCCCAGGTGGATACCTTGCTGAACCCGACACTGATCGTCGAGGTGCTTTCTCCTTCGACCGAAGCGTATGACCGCGGAGCCAAGTTCGGGTATTATCGCGCCCTGCCCTCACTTCAGGAGTACCTGCTAGTTGCCCAGGACAAGGTGCTGGTGGAGCACTTTGTGCGTGCCGGCGATGGCTGGCTACTCACCGCGACCACCGACCTCGGGGCGGTGGTGTCGCTGCCCGCGATCGGCTGCGCGGTGCCCCTGGCCGAGATCTATCACCAGGTCGGCGTACTGGCCACCCCCGACGCTGCCCCGCCCCCTCCCAGCCCGGCCGGGGCCGGCGCCCCCTCCACGTAAACGCTCTCGGTAAAACTATCCAATCTTCTGCCAAGTGATCTGGAGAATATCCCGAATTTCGTCTAGATCCTCCCTCGTTCTGGTAGCAGCCGCCAACCGCATTCCCTATAACCATCAAGCGCTTGTCCTTCTCGGATGTAGATAGGCCATCCGGGCAGTTCCGAGTCATGGACTAAATACAGAGGAACCGATTTAATCTCTACCCGCTGCCAATGCTGCTCTAAAACTTCCTCAAGTTCGGCCGTTACACGTTCCTTTGCCCAACTCCCATGTAACGACCGCCCGACAAAAGCGTGATAATAAGCCAGGGCATCTAAATAGTCGGATAAACACGGGTGGGTGATCTTCCACTTCAAATCATCCTCATTCCACGCTGTGTATACCGGTGGGTTCTCTTGCTGGAGCATTTCCCGGTGAAGTGCTCGCATATGCACTCCCTGATTCTCAATACCAAACCAAAGATGAGCCAATCCCCGTTAAGAAAACTTTGGCTGGGAGCCGCCAAACCCTCAAGATTACTTTCTAGCAAATGCCGTTTACCATATGATTTATAAAAAGCGCGTAACATCTGTGGTAATTCAAGCCCTAACTCCGCTTCTGTACTATAAAGTTCTGTTTCTGAATAGCCATCAACTTCCGACGGAAGACTAAACAACGTCAGAATATGGGCGGCATTTTCTGACCATAGGAAGCTCATTCTTGGTTCCTCCGACTGCAATTAGGCTGCACACCCAACGAGAGCCGCCCCGTGACATACCAATAGGGTTGCTCGCGTCGCCACTTGTGTAAGGCGCGGGGCCGTCCCGCCCGGCTAGCCGGGCCGCTCCGGCGCCAGGAGGGCTTGCACCCGGGCGACATCGTAGGCGGCGCCCAGGCTGGCGAAGAGGGTGCGGGCGCGGGTGAGGTGGCGCCGCCAGGCGGGGCCGCGGGCGTGGCGGCCCAGCTCGTAGTGGGCCAGGGCCTGGTCGTAGGGCATCGCCCGGCGCCGGGCCGCCGCCAGGCTGCGGCGCCAGGCCGCGCGGGCCGCCCCCGGCCGCCCGTCGAGCCAGGCGAGCCCGCCGGCGCAGAGCTGAGCGCGCGGCTCGCCCACCGGAAATTGCCGGGCAAATTGGCGCAGCATCCGGCCGGCGGCGCGCGCTTCG
>DATGEF010000588.1:0-2877 GCA_035310405.1 Chloroflexia bacterium
AAGGCCACGATCGGGATCGCATTCGTCGCCGCGGCGAGGGGCATCAGGCTCCGGCGCAGGCCGTCGAACTGGACGAAGAGGCCGGCGGTCAGCAAGCCCAGGCCCGCGCCGCAGGCCAGCCCGGCGACCGCTTCGCCCAGAGTATACCAGCCGCCGATCCAGAGAGCCCGTGGCCGGCGCGTAAACGACTCCAGGATCTGGCTCGGGATCGGCAACTGGTAGGTCTGGATCTGGAGGAGGCCATGGATGACCTGGGCTTGCCAGAGCAGCAGCACCGCGCCGCCGATCAGGAGCGGCGGCAGCAGGGTGCGCCCGCGCGCGCCCCACGGCCGGCGGGGCGCGGCGGCGGCGCCTTCCGGGGCCGCCATGCTAGCGGGTCCTCCGCGCGGGGCGCCGGTATTCGGCCTGCCAGGGGACCAGGAGCCGCTCGGCCAGCGTCACGGCGCCAAAGAAGAGCATCCCGATCACCGCCACTTCGATCACCAGGGCCCAGAGCTTATCGCTGGCGCCGTAGGTGTTGTATTGTAGCGACAGGATCAAGACGCCCAGGCCCTTATTGCCGCCCATCAGCTCGGTGACGATCGCCCCGATCAGGCTGCCGGTCGAGGCGATTTTCAGGGCGTTGAACAGGAACGGCAACGACGCCGGCATGCGCAGCTTGCGGTAGACATCCCAGGACGTGGCGGCATAGCTGTGCAGCAGATCCAGGGCCGGGGGGTCGACGCTTTGTAACCCGCGCAGCACGTTCACGGTGACCGGGAAAAAGGTCAGGTAAGCCGCGACGGTGATCTTAAGGATGGTCTCGTCGCGGATGATCCCATAGAGGATCGGGGCCAGGGCGATGACCGGCACCATCTGGGAGCCGACGATATAGAGGTAGAAGCTCCGGGCGACCCAGGGGCTGCGCGACATCAGCAGCGCCAGCGCGTAGCCGATGGCCGCCCCGATGAGGAAGCCGACGAAGGCGTTCCCCAGGGTCACCAGCCCGGCGTCGAGAAAGCTGGGCGCGTTGGCCAGGTAGGCCTGGAGGACTTTGTGGGCATACGGCAGGTAGCTCTGCTGTTGCCGGTAGGCAAAGGTGCCTTCCTGCAGGCCGTTGAGGCGCAGGTAGGCGATCCCCTCCCAGGCGACCAGCAACAGGAGGATGGTCGCCGCCGGCACGAGCAGCGAGTCGCGGGCGCGATCCATCAGTGCATCTCCCGCAGGTGCTCGCGCACGGCCGAGATCAGCGTAAAATAGTGTGGATCCTCCCGGGTGGTCATGGCGCGTGGATAGGGCAGGTCGATCGGCACGATATGCGCGACCCGGCCGGGCCGGGGCGACATGACGACCACGCGCGTCGAGAGAAACACCGCCTCGGCGATGCTGTGGGTCACGAACACGATCGTCGTTTGCGTCTCGCGCCAGATGGTGAGCAGCTCACCGTTCAGCCGCTCGCGGGTCATCTCGTCCAGGGCGCCAAAAGGCTCGTCCATCAGCAGGATCGCCGGGCGGAACGAGAGGGCGCGGGCGATGCTGACCCGCTGTTGCATGCCGCCGGAGAGCTGCCAGGGGTAGTGGCCCTGGAACTCGGCCAGGCCGACCAGGGCGAGCAGGGCCGCGGCCCGCTGGCGCCGTTCGGCCGGCGGCACCCGCATGATCTCCAGCGGCAGTTCCACGTTCTTGAGCACCGTGCGCCAGTCGTAGAGCACCGGCGCCTGCGGCACCAGGCCGTAGTCGCGGTGGCGCCGGGCCACATCGGGCGGCTTGCCTTGCACCCGCAGCTGCCCGCCGGTGGGTTGCAGGAGGTCGCCGATCAGGCGCAAGAGCGTCGTCTTGCCGCAGCCGCTCGGGCCGATCAGCGAGACAAACTCGCCGGGCGCGATGTCGAGCGAGACGTCGGCCAGCGCCGGCCCGGCCGGGCCGGTCGGGCCGCTGTAGCGCATGCTGACCTCGTGCAGGCTGATCGCGGGGGTGCTGGAAAGGACACTGTTCACAGGCGGGCTCCTCGCTCCCCAGGATACCACAAATCGGGCTTTCTCGCTATGGGCGAGGGGCGAGGGGTGCTTCCTTACCGGGTGAGCGGCGGCAGCGGACTCAGCGTGCTTCCCTGGCCGGCGCGCGCCCGGATTAGATAGCCTTCGAGCCAGCCACGTGCCTGGGCTGGGTGCTCGGTGGCCCAAATGATCGACTCGTGGTCCAGGTGGTTGACCCGATCGTTGGCCGCCCGCAGGGCGTCCATCGAGTTGCGCAGGGCGACGTCCACCGGCATGCGCTCGGGGTTGATGTCGAGGCCGAACCAGCCCGTGTAGCCGTACATCTTCATCGTGTAGAGCGTGGCCTCGACAGCCTCCGGCGAGAGGACGCCGACATTCAGGTCCTGGTCATAGTTGCCGAGCGGCTGGCTGTTCCAGTGGGTGTGCGCCAGGCGGCCGTAGTCCATCACCAGCCCGTAGGAGTACGGGAGATCCTCATAGCCCATGAGCATATGCCCAACCTCGGGGTTGAGGCCCAGCAGCGCGTGGCCCTGCGCCAGGAGCGCGCGGTTCTCGGGGTGTTGGAGCTGCGCCTCCACCTTCTGGGCCAGCAGGAGGCCCTCGAAGGTCGTGCCGTAGAGGATATGCCCACGGGGCTCGTAGGGTTTGGGCTCCTCGGCCACCCGGATTCCCGGCACCGCGTCCATCGCCTCGGCCAGCCCGGCGGCAAAGCGGTCGCGCAGGCCGCGCAGGTCGGTGCCGAAGGCGTTCTCATAGCCGTCGATGCCGGGCCAGACGATAGCGAACTCGGTGTCGAGCGCTTGGTTGAGCCGCAAGGCGCCGATGGTGCGCTCCACCGCCACCCGCCGAAGCCGGGGGTCCGGATTGGAGAGCGAGCCCCACTCGAACTGGGCATCGTAGA
>DATGEF010000589.1:0-2524 GCA_035310405.1 Chloroflexia bacterium
CCACCCTGACCTACCTGGCCCTGGGCGTGCTGGCCGGCGGGGCGCTCCCCGGGCTGCTGGCCGGGCGCGCGCCCGCCCGCCGCGTCGCCATCCTGGCCGGGGTGCTCGCCCTGCTGCTGCTCGACCTGCCGCTCTACCCCCGGACGCTGACGCCCTTCACCGTCCCGCCCAGCCTGACCGCGCTGGCCCGCGATCCGGCCCCCGGCGCCGTCCTGGAGATGCCCTTCACCCAGCACGACTGGGTCGACTCGCTGCGCATGGGCTTCCAGATCGCCCATGGCCGCCCGATCACCAGCGGCTACCTGTCGCGCGCGATCTTCGATCCCTATGCTGACGCCTGCTCGCCCCTGCAGGTCTTCAACCGCTTCCCGGCCAGCTCGGGCCCCGATATCGTCGCGCCATCCGCGGCCCCGCAGATGGCGGCGCTGCTCGCCGCGCAGCGGGTGGGCTTCGTCGTCGTCTACAAGCAGCTGCCGATCACCTCGCACAGCCTGCGCGCCGTGCCCCCCGCCGAGCTGGCCGGCCTGCAGGCCCTGGCCGGCCGGCTGGGCCCGCGCCTGACCGACGATGCCCTGGCCACGGCCTACCGCGTCGCCCCCGCGCCCGCCGCGCCCGGCCCTTTCTTGCAGCTGGGCCCCGACTGGCACGCGGTGGAGCAAAGCGCCGGGGCGCCCTTCCGCTGGATGGACGGCGCCCACGCCGACCTCTGTCTCTACAACCCGGGCCCCGTCACCGCGCCGCTGACCTTCCAGGTCACCAGCTTCGGCCGCCCGCGCCACCTCCAGGTCGGGATCGGGACGCAGGCGTTGCTCGACACCCCCGTGCCCGCCGATGGCACTCTGCACGCGCTGAGCACGCCCGCCGTCGCCTGGCCCGCCGGCTACACCCGGGTGCGCCTGGTCGTGCCGGAGGGCAGCAGCAGCCCGGCCGCCCTGGGCCAGGGCCGCGACGCCCGCGCCCTCAGCCTCGGCTTCGCCGCCATCCGCCTGGGCGCCGCGCCCTAGCTGCAACGGCAGGGCGCGGCCGGGTGAAAGAGTGGCTACTCAGGGCTGCGGCAGCGTTAGGGCAGGGTCGTTGTGCCGGCTGAAAATCAGCGTCAGTACGTCATCGTCGCCGACAGCAGGCGGTTGCCAGATCCCGAGTAAGCCCGGCGCCCCTTCGCCGTCGGGTAGCTTCTCCTGCAGCGAGAGCTGATAAATGTAGTGCGTCAGGGGATCAAGAATGAGCTCGCCGCCGCCGATGGGGTGGCTGCCCGGGGTGGCGAACTGCGGCACCAGGGTACCATCGGATTGGCGTGTGTAGTTGGCGATGAGGAAGGCATAGGCGTCGCCGGTCTCGCCCGCCAGTGTTTTGCGCGGGCCACCCGCCTGAAAAGCGTAGGCCGCGCCCAGTTGGGCTTGCAGCAATTGGACGAAATCCAAAACGGTAGACACCGCTCCGGGTCGGGCGGGAATCCTACCGGGCGCAGCAAGCCAGCGGCCACCCTGTCGCCGATAAGCCACCCCCTGGGCGATCAATTGGGGCAACCCCGGAATATCGCTATAGGCGCGACTAGGCGCGCCGGGATCCGCCCGTTCGGCGCGACTGGGCGCGTCGCCGGCAATGTAGGCACTGCGCGCGCCTAGCACATCGCCAGCGATAGACCAAAACATCAAGCTGTAGGTCGGACCAATAGACGGGCTGCTGCCCGCCGAGTAATTTGTGCTCGCCACTCCCCTCGTTGATGCCGGGGACACTAGCTGCTTAAATGTGGTTTTCAGCTGGAAATGATAGCTAGTCAGGCCAGCCATTACGGCCAGGGCCTTGTGGATCGGGGCGGGTGGATCAAACGCGTCCGCCAGATTGATCGGCGGCAAGGCCAGGCGCGGATCGTTATGGCGAGTCAGCTCGATGCTGTAGCGCATCGTTGGCGTGATGAAAACCGGGACCGGGGGCGGGGGCTGGCCAGCTGGATACGCCAGATTCAAAAACGCCGGGTCCACGTTTAGGTACACACGATGAATGTAGTGCGTCATGGGATCAATCCAGACTTCTCCGCTGCCCATTGTCGGCGGCAATTCGTCAAGAGGCACCCCTTGCATACTGTTTGTAGTAGGCGGGAATCCCGCTCGCGCCGGGTCCACTTGAAAGGTGACCTGCCGTAAAGGGATGCCATCGGGGGCTATCGTCTGCGCGGTCTCTTGCACCGCCGTGACCGCCCCGAGATAAGCGTAAATCGGCGTGAGCGGGCGGATATTCAGTGGCCGGGACGCAGGATGGCCGCCTGGGTAGCCGCCCGCAACAAATTCGCTTACGGAAGAAGGCACGTCCATAAAACTAAACATGCGCGTCTCTAACGCGACCACCTTCCAGAGGCCCGCTTGTTTAAGGAAGCCGGTGTTGTGGATCATAGCAAATTCAACCGGCCGGTTATTCTCAGTACCGTGTATGTAGCCACTGGTCGGCGAGACCACATCACCCGATAGTATCGTCACATCACGGGAATCGCGCCCCTCGATGGGCCCGGAGAGATAATGCAAGCCTT
>DATGEF010000590.1:0-11031 GCA_035310405.1 Chloroflexia bacterium
CGCGAGGTCGCGCAAGTCACCCGCCAGGCGGCCTCCAGCAGCACCCAGGCCTCCCGCGCCGCCAACGAGCTCAGCGATATCGCCCAGGAGCTGCGCACGGTATCCGACGGCTTCTATGTCGGCGACGATGCGAGCGGGGATGGCCCGGCCGGCCCGGGCGGCGCCCTCGCCGCCCCCCGGCGCCTGGCGTCTGTAGAAAGCCCAGCCTAATGGCCAGCAGGGGAGTCACCCAGCTTCCGCGCCCTATCAGTGCGGAGGGCCGCCACGGGCGGAGCGCCGAGCGATCGATCGAAGTCTTGCTCGTCGCGCTGATCAACCCGGCGGACGGCAGCCAGCAACGCTATGGCTTGCTAGTAAGCCAGGTCCATAGTATAGTACGTCTAGATCAGCACGACGCCCCCCGGCGGGTGCGCAAAGGCGCGCAGGGTTGGGAACTGGCGTATGAGGAGACCTGGATTCCGCTGTTGCACCTCCGGCAAAGCCTGGGCCTGGCGGACAATAGTGAGCGTTGGCGGGTCTATCAGGGCTCCGTGCGCATCCTGGGGATCAAAGTCAACGCCGCCCCGGATGCCGGACCCCCCGACGCCGCGGACACCCCACTCTATGTGGGTTTTGTGGTCGACGAGGTAATTGAGATCATGACCTATCCGTTGAGCCGGGTCATGCCGTTCCCGCAGTGGGTCGTCACCCAGCTGCCGCCGACGACGGTCTGGGCAGCCTTATCACTCACCGGCGCGGACGCCGGCCCGGCCCCGCCGCCCGACGTCCAACCAGCACCGGCCGTGGGGATGCCGGCGGCGCCGGCGCCGGGCGCGGCATCCCTGTTACTGCTATTAGATGGGGTGGCCCTGGCCGGGCATTACCGCCAACGTTGAAAGCAACTGCCATGGACGACACACGATCGGCGCTGTTCGGAAGGTTTCGAGAGGAAGTGGATAGCCACTTGATGAAACTCTCGAAAGATATGATCACGCTCGAAGAAGACCCGACGAACGCCGCGCTTTTGAAAGAGATCTTCCGCTCGGCCCATACCATCAAAGGCGCGGCCCGGATGATGGGCTTCGGCGAAATTGCACGTGTCACCCATGAGATGGAATCGGTCCTCGGCGTGATGCGCGAGGGCCAGCTGCGGCTCAATAGCGACATCAGCGATCTGATGTTCGAGACCATCGAGGTCATTACGGCGCTCACCCAACTGGCCGCCCGCCCGGGCGATCCCCAGGCGACGGAAGTGCTGAACGAGCTGAAGCCCGACACGATTGTGCAACGGTTAAAGGCGATTGCCGATGGCGCGCTGACGGCCGAGGAGGCCGGGATCGCGCCCGAGCCCGCCACGAATGGGGCCACCGGCACCAGCCCGGCGCCGGCGCCGGGCGCGATCATCCCCGTGCCGGGCCCGCTGCCCACCCTGGAAAGAGGGCCCCAGTACGAAGTCTCGTCGGTCACCGAATTGGCGCGCCCCTCCGAGGCGGCGCATGGCCAACGGCCGGACCTGAGCGCCATGCAGCGCAACGACGACAACGTGACCGTCCCGGTGCGCAAGCTGGACACGCTGATGAACCTCAGCGGCGAGATGATTATCACCAAGATGCAGCATCAGACGATCGACGATCGGCTGCGCAGCTTGCTGGAACTGGAGCGCAACCGGGGCCGCCACCTGGCCGGGCTGGTCGACAAAGTGGAGCGATCGTGGGGGGCGATCAGCCAGGGCGATATGGAAGCCGCGCTGGATCAGCTGCGCAAGTATGACGCCGAAGTCGACGAGATGACCGCCCGCATCCTGCGCGAATTCCAGGAATACACCACCCGGCTGAATACGATCGCCGACGAGCTGGAAAGCACCGTGCTGAGCGTGCGCATGCTGCCGATCGATACCGCCTTCCAGACTTTCCCGCTCGCCATCCGCAATTTCCGGCGCCAGACCGGGAAAGAAGTGGAGCTGATCACGCGGGGCGGAGAGACCGAGCTCGACAAGCAGATCCTGGAGCACCTGAGCGGCCCGATGATCCACCTGCTGGGCAACGCCCTGCACCATGGGATCGAGTCGCCCCAGGTCCGCCTGGCGGCCGGCAAGCCGGCCCAGGGGACGATTATCGTGCAGGCCTTCCCCCAGGGGACCCAGGTGGTGATCTCGGTGAGCGACGACGGCGCGGGCATGGACCCGGATAAGCTGCGCCGCACGGCCGTCCAGAAAAACATTATCACGCGCGTCGAGGCCGAGAAGCTGACCGACGAAGAGGCGCTCAGCCTGATCTATTATCCCGGCTTCAGCACCGCCAGCATCATCACCGACGTCATGGGCCGCGGCGTGGGCATGGACGTCGTGAAAAGCACCGTCGAGCGCTGGAACGGCTCCGTCAGCGTCGACTCGCGGCTCGGCGTCGGCACGACGGTCACCATGCGCCTGCCCCTGACCCTGGCGACGATGCAGGCGTTACTGGTCCGCGTCGGCGAGCAGATCTTTGTCATGCCGAGCCATACGATCGAAGGCGGCATGGACTATATCGGCGTCGACGATATCTTCATGATCGAGAACCATGAAGTCGTCCGCCTGCGCGGCCGGACCATGCCCCTGGTGCGCCTGGAAGAGCTGCTGGAGCTCGGGCGCGTCGAAGGCGGCAACTGGCTCAAGGAGGCCGGGCTCCAGCACCTGCTCGCCAAACCCCAGTACGCCCCGGGGAACGGCGCCGGCGGCGACGAGTTCGACGAGCTCGAAGAAGACTTCAGCGTCAATTTCCGCCCCCCGGACCTGGGGCGCGGCATCCGCCTGGAGAACAAGCTACCCGGCGTGATTGTCGGCAGCGGGGAGCGCCAGACCTGCTTCCTGGTGGACGAGCTGATCGACGAACTCGACGTCGTCGTCAAAAACCTCGGGCCCTTGCTCGAAAAAGTCGACACCGCCATCGGGGCGACGATCCTGGGGGATGGCCGGGTCGTCATCATCCTGGATGTGGCCCATCTGCTGGCCGAATCGCGCAACCGGACGAACCGCGGCCAGATGAGCCGGGCCTGGCGGGCGATGCAGCCGGGCCAGAAAACGCGGATCCTGGTGGTCGACGACTCGATCACCACCCGGGAGCTGGAAAAGAGCATCCTGGAAAATGCCGGCTTCGAGGTCGAGATCGCCATGGACGGCCTGGAGGCGCTGGCGAAGCTGGAGCAATATGCGCAGGCCGGCGACCACCATTACGATCTGATGATTGCCGACATCGAAATGCCCCGCATGGATGGCCTGGAGCTGACGCAACGGGTAAAAACCCACGGGCACGACATGTTACGGATGCTGCCGGTGATTATCGTCTCCTCGCTGGCCAGCGAGGCTTACAAACAACGCGGCGTCGAAGTGGGCGCGCAGGCCTATATCACCAAGGGTCAGTTTGACCAGGGCCACCTGCTCGAAACCATCGATCTGCTTATTCATTAGTCGTGAGGACCACCGTTATGGAAAAACGCAGGATACTTGTTGTCGACGACAGCGCGTTGGTGGCGGAGGCGGTTAAAGCCAAGCTAGAAGCCAGCAACTATGATGTCGCGGTCGCCCATAGCGGGGAGGAGGCGCTGGAAAAAGTCCACCAGGACCTGCCCGACTTGATGATTCTCGATGTCTACATGCCGGGCATCGACGGCTTCGAGGTCTGCCGCCGCCTACGGGAAGATCCCACGACCCAATCGCTGCCGATCGTGATGCTCAGCTCCCGCGGGAACATCAAGGAGAAGCTGGCCGGCTTCCGGGCGGGGGCCGATGATTACCTGGTCAAGGAATTCGATCTGCTCGATCTCCCCTACCGGGTGCGGTTGGTCTTCCGCTTGCGCGGGCTGGAAACCGATCGTAACTAAGGATGAGCGGCCCCATTCGTGTCCTGATCGTCGACGACTCCCAGCTTGCCAGCGGGCTGCTGACGGCTATCCTGGAGGGGGACCCTGAGATCCAGGTCGTCGGCGCGGCCCGCGACGGCGTGGAAGCGCTGGAGCTGGTCCCGAAGGTCAAACCGGACGTCGTGACCATGGACGTCTGGATGCCGCGCCTGGATGGGTTCGCCACCGTCGAACAGCTGATGGCCTATCATCCGACGCCGATCCTGGTCGTGACCACGTCGCTGGCGCGGAAAGACGTCGACATCAGCTTACGCATGCTGGCGGCCGGCGCCCTGGACGTCATCGAGAAACCGTCCCACCTGGACGAGGCGACCTGGGAGCGCTCGTGCAAAGCGTTGATCCAGAAAGTCAAGACACTGGCCCGGGTGCGGGTGGTCACCCATCTCAAAGGGCGG
Source organism: Chloroflexia bacterium (assembly GCA_035310405.1). Lineage (GTDB taxonomy): Bacteria > Chloroflexota > Chloroflexia > QHBQ01 > JAICKM01 > JAICKM01. Next base: position 4,272 of record DATGEF010000590.1, read on the forward strand.
CGTCTGGGGGCCGCCGGGGCCCCGGCGGCCCCCAATGGCGCGCCGGCGGCCGCCCCGCCGGCGCCGAGCAATAGCAAGCCGGCTCCCCTCCCCTCCCCGGCCCCCCGGCCCCTCCCGCCCAGCCCCCCCCCGGCGCGCGTCGAGCTGCGGCCGCACGCCACGCCGTCGGAGGTGGCCGCCGCGCGGATGGCCGGGCGCAAGCGGGGCAGCACCGGGCAGCTCGTCCTGCCGCCGCATCCGGCCCCGGGCAGCGGGCATCACTATGAGTTGGTCGCCATTGCCTCGTCCACGGGGGGCCCGCAGGCACTGCTCAAGGTGTTGCGCGGGCTCCCGCCACAGTTCACGACGCCGCTGCTCATCGTCCAGCATATTGCGGAGGGCTTTACCCAGGGGCTCGCCGACTGGCTGTCCCGCGAGTCCGGGCGCGCCGTGCGGCTGGCCGTCGAAGGCGAGCGCCCGGCGCCGAAGACCGTGCTGCTGGCGCCCGATGGCCGGCATATGCTCCTCGGGCCGGACGGCAAGGTCCAGCTGGACGACGGCCCGCCCCGCGAGATCCGGCCCTGCGCCGACGTCATGATGCGCTCCCTGGCGACGACCCTGGGCAACCGGGCGGTGGGCGTGATCCTGACCGGTATGGGCCACGACGGCGCCGATGGGCTGAAGGCGATGCGCCTGGCCGGCGCGTACACGATTGCCCAGGACGAGGCGAGCTCGATTATCTTTGGCATGCCCCGCGCCGCCATCCAGCTCGGTGTGATCGACGAAGTGCTGCCGCTGGAGGCTATTGCCGGCCGGCTTATCGGGGTCGTGGGGAGCTAGGCTATGCAAAAGCTGACCCTGACTCCCGCGCTTTTCGAGAAGGTCCGCCGGCTGCTGGGCGAGACGGCCGGCTTGCAGTTTGACGAGACGAAGCTCAACACACTGCAATCGCATCTCCGCGACCGGGTGCGGGCCATCCATTGCAACAGCCTGGACGAATACTACGACCTGATCGCCGACCCGGGCAAGGGCCGGGAGGAGCTGCGCAAGCTGCTCGAGTCGGTGACCATCCACGAGACGAGCTTCTTCCGCAACCATGAGCACTATCGCGCCCTGCGGGAGCTGGTCTTGCCCGACCTGGCCCGGCGCAAAGCCGGCGACCGGCGCCTGCACATCTGGAGCGCCGGGTGCTCGACCGGGGAGGAGCCTTACTCGCTGGCCATTACCTGCCTGGAGCACCCCATGCTGGTCGGCTGGGAGATCAAGATCGAAGCGAGCGATCTCAGCGAGCGGGTGTTGACCTTCGCCCGGCGCGGCACCTACCGGACGGGCGCCCTCCGCTATCTGGAGCCCGATCGCATCCGGCACTGGTTTAAGCGCCAGATCGACGATCCGATCGCGCATCCGGTTCGCCGCGGCACCGGCCCCCTGGACCCGCTGGTCGGCCAGCGCGAGGTCTTCGCGATCAGCGAAAAAGTCCGCGCCCTGGTGACCTTCCACCAGATGAACCTCGCCAGCTGGCCCTACCCCACGATCTACAATAATTGCGACCTGATTTTCTGCGAGAACGTGATTATTTATTTCCGGCCCGATATGACCCGGGCGGTCGTGGCCCAGTTCTACAATTGTCTGAACCCGGGCGCCTACCTGTTCCTGGGGTACTCGGAGACGCTCTGGCAAATCTCGGACCGCTACCAGCTGATCACCCACCCCAATACGTTCTTCTATCAACGGCCGCTGACCGAGGGCGCGACGGCGCCGGCGAAGCGGTCGCCCAGCGCCGCGGCGATCGATATCCAGGAAATGCTACGGCGACTGAACCAGGCGGCGCCGGCCCATGAGCCGTCCCGCAGCGGCGAGGCGCACCGGGCGCCGCTGCCCCGCGACGGCGACGCGGCGGCCAGCAGCACGCGCCCCCTCCCCAGCCGATCCCCGGCGCGCCCCGCGCCGCCGGCCGCCCCGCCCGCGCCCGCCAATGGCGACACGGACCCGGCCCTGGCCATCGCGATCGCCGAGCAGCTCACCAAGGAGGCCCATAAGCACCTGGAAGCGGGCCGCTACCCGGAGGCGCAGGCGACGTTTGCCGAAGCGCTGAGCCGCAATACGGCGTCGGTCGACGCGCTGGTCGGGCTGGCCCAGATCCATGCCAATCAGGGGCGCCTGGCCGAGGCGCAAACGGAGTGCCAGAAGGCCCTGGACATCGACGTCCTCTGTGAGGAGGCCCACCTGCTGAGCGCGCTCATCCACCGCCAGCAGGGCCATAACGCGGACGCGATCGACCACTTCGAGAAGGTGCTCTACATCAATACGGCGTCCGTCGCCGGCCATTACCACCTGGCCGAGCTCTACCGCGCGCAGAAGCGCGACGCGGAAGCGATCCGCGAATACCGGCGCACTCTGCTCTCCCTCGACCGCCACACCCCCGACGCTATGATCAGCGGGCTGCCGGCCGGTATGCTCCGGCACGCCTGTGAGCAGCAGATCCGCCGGCTCCAGGCGGAGGCGTGAGGGGGAGTGCGGAGTGCGGAAACCCGCAGGGTTCCCCTTGTGGGTTGCGGAGTGCGGAGTACACGTCCCCTCCGGGGGCGGTGACAGGGGTGGGAGCGGCTTAGGCCTTGTCGGTGGCCTCCCCTACAGCGGGGTCGGCCGGCAAGACAACTTTGCGGTAGACCTCGGCCAGAGGCAGCGTGCAGCCGATGGCCGGCAACTGGATCACCGCCGCGGGGTCGGTGAGCAGCCAGCCCGCGTCCGCGCGCACGAAGTGTTCCACGAGCATGCGATCCTGGGCGACCAGCAGATACTCCTGCAGCGAGGGTAGGGCGCGATAATACCCGAACTTGGCCCCGCGGTCATAAGCTTCGGTCGAAGGGGAGAGCACCTCGACGATCAGCGTCGGATTCAGCAGGGTGTCCACCTGGGCATCTTCCCACTGCGGCTCACCGCAGACGACCGTAATATCGGGATACGTATACAGGCCCTGCGCACTGACTTTCACTCGCAGGTCGCTGGCGTGGGCCTCGCAGGGCCGGTCCAGGAGCTGGGTACTCAGCACCCGCGCGAGGTTCATGTTGATCAGGCTGTGCTCCCGGCTGACGCCGCTCATGGCGACGATCTGCCCGGCGATATACTCGCTCTTATAGTCGGCCTGCCGCTCGTGGGCCAGGTATTCTTCGGGTGTATAGCGGCGTGGCAATAAGGGCGCGGCCATGCAGTCTCCTCTCCGGCGCTTCATTTCTGTCCGGCGCTTCAGTACCAGTATATCATAATTGTGAACAGTTTAGTGCCGGAAGATATGGGTTCGGTGATAGGCTAAATACTCAGGCTTAATTCGGTAATGTAGTGGCAGCACCGCTTGAGCACCATCTATAGCTTGTAGCACTTTTTGCACAGCAGGACTTAGCGTCGGCCAATGCAAGGTAATTTGTACATGAAGGGCATCGGTAAACGTGAGATAGCCATGATCAAACAGTTGATCATAGAGACTAAAGAGGCACAAACCATTAGCGGGATCCAAACGAGAATCTACGCTTGCTGCCCAAGGGACGATGTGACTAGCCACTAAGAGATCAGGTTCCGTAATACCAGTCAGACAACAACGCTGATTGAAATTTTTAAGAACCGCAGCTCGAAAAACCGATTGCTTAATCCGAGCGTTGATTTCCATTCGACGATTAGCTATTGCGTATTCCTTTATCTCCTTTTCTTCTAATTTACTCTGTATATCTAACCAATGGGGATTGCCATAAAAAGCTTCAACATTTACTAGTGATGGAGAATTATTAATTCTAAGTTTATGATTTGTAATACTCCCTATCCATCTCTTATAACCACGCTGAGTCTTGGACATAGTAGTCTTAACTAGTATCGATTTAACTTCAATATAGGGTATCACATAAAAATCAGCTTCTTCATGCTCTGATCCCACTATAACTAAAGCAAAATTATCTCCGGAAGTAGAGGAGTAATGCTCTATTCTAGAGTATGCCAATTCAAACCAGTAGTTGACAGAAGGATCAGCTTTCTGCACATAATGATATTCCCTTAACGTGGGGCGATTAATTAGAGCTATATTTTGCACGGTATTTACTTCTGCTAATCTAGATGCGGATATCTCAGTAGGCAGTTCTCTTGTTAGTGGTAATTCTGCACCACCGCTCTATAAACGAGTCTGCGTAGGCAGTTGGTCAAGGTTAGTCTACAATGAGATATTCCGTGAGCCCGCGGAGGCGGGCTTCGCCCGGTGTTGCCGCGGCTTCAGCCGCTGGGTATCATCCCCGGGCGCGATCTGCCTAGACCGGCGTCTATCCCCCAGGTGTACAGCATACCCGCTGGCGCATGCGCCGTCAAGCGGTCAGCCACCAGCCCCCACCCGCGCATAAAGCCGGAGCATCTCTGCGGCCACGCGATCGGTCGCGAAGCCGCGGGCGGCCTGCAGGGCGGCGGCCGCGACCTGGGCGTGGTACGCCGGGTCGTGCAGCAGGCGGCCGATCGCCTCGGCCAGCGCGGCGGGCGATTGCGGGGGGACGGCCACGCAGGCGCCCAGCGGCGCCAGGTAGGCCGCGATGCCGGTCGACTCGCTGACCACGACGGGCGTGCCGACGACGGTGGCCTCCAGGGTCACCCGGTTCATGGCCTCGACGACCGACGGGATGCAGACGACGTCGGCCGCGGCCAGGTGCTCCCGGACTTCGGGCCGCGGCAACTGCCCGGTGAAGGTCAGCTGATCGGCCACGCCCAGGCTGGCCGCCCGCCGGCGGAGGTGGGCCGCAAAGTCGCCATAGTGCTCGGTGTCGCGCGCCGGGCCACAGAGCCAGAGGCGGGGGCCTCCGGCGGCGCCCTGGGCGGCCAGGGCGGCGTTCAGCGCGGGCAACGCCTCGACCAGGTACTCCAACCCCTTAAAGGGATGCAGCCGGCCGACGAACATCACCCAGCCCCGGCCGGCTTCCTGGGTCGCGTCGAGCCCATAGCGGGCAAGCAGGGTCGCCCGGGCCGCGGCGCGATAGGCCGGCAGCGGCTGGTCGGCGGGGGGATAGGCCAGGCGCTCGATCGCCCGCGGCACGGTAATGACCCGGCCCGCATCGGCGCCGAGCGCCGTCACGTAGCCGGCCAGGTGGGGCGAAATCACCCGCACCAGGGCGGCCTGGCGCAAGGTGTAGCCGACAAGCCGGCGCGGGAGCAGGAAGCGGCGGAAGCCGTAATCATGGGCCGGCAGGGCGATCACGTCGGCGCCCTGGATATTGACGATCACCGGCAGGGCGCGCCCCCGGGCGGCCAGGATCGCCGCCGCCCCAAAGGGATAGGCCGCCTCGGCGTGGATCAGGCTATATGGCGTCTGCGCGTAAAAGCGGCGCAGCGCCCGCACCAGGCTCAGGAAATGCTCGTAATGGAACAGGCGGGCACTGGCCCGGCGGCCCAGCCCGGCCAGCGGCCCCCGCCCGGCCAGAGCGTTGATCTGCCAGACGGGGATGCCGTGGATCTCCTGGTGCTCCAGCGCGGGCGCCCCCCGCTGTGCCACCAGCGTCAGCACCTCGACCGCCACCCCCTGCGCCCGCACGGCCTGGATCACCTCCTCATGATGCCCGTTGCCCATGAGGTCCGTGCTGTACGAGCCGATCAGGTAGCTGACCGTCCGCGAGTCAGTTTTGAGTTTTGAGTTTTGAGTTTTGAGTTGCATCTCGTTTTATCCCGCCCAGGCCGATTTTGGATTTGGGATTTGGGATTGGCTGCCCAGTGGCCGGCGCCCACGAGGGCATAAATATTAGCAAAGATAGTAAAAATTTGTCATTCTGAGCGCAGCGAAGAATCCGTTGCCCCGCGGATCGGATCGGGGTCGGCGGGGAGTTGACCCCGCGCCCGCCTCCCGGCCCCGACGCCCGAGCGTAGCCGCCCCCGTATATACTTTCCCCGCGGTGTAACTTCTGTTATCTAGTGATAAGCTAACTCAAAACTCAAAAATGTGCCTGCGGCACCGCTACGCGAGCAAAACTCAAAACTCGTTCCGCTTCTCGGCTAATACGCATTGAGCTCCCGATAGACCGCTTCCAGGGCCGTGACCAGGCGCGATTCGTCGTAGCGGGTGGCGGCGGTCTGCCGGCCGGCGGCGATCAGGCGCGCCCGCAGGGCCGGGTCCTGCAGCAGGCGGACGAGGGCGGCGGCCAGGCCGGCGGGGTCTTCCGGCGGGGCCAGCAGGCCGTTCTCGCCGGCCTGGATCATCTCCCGCACCACTGGGATGTCGGTCGCGACGACCGGGCAGCCGGCCACCATCGCCTCCAGCGGCGGCAGGCCGAACGACTCGTAGCGCGTCGGGTAGACCAGGCAGGCGGCCCGGCGCAAGAGGCGCACTTTCGCCGCCTCGCTCACCGGGCCGAGCAGGTGCAAGGCGCCTCGGCTGCCGTTCGCCAGGCAGATCGCTTCCAGCGCGGCGGCCTGGGCGGGGTTCTGGCCGGCGAAGACGAAACGCGCATCCGGACAGGCCGCCAGGACGGCGGGCATCGCCGCGGCCAACAGGTCATAGCCCTTGCGGATTTTCAGCTGGCCGATAAACAGCACCAGCGGGCCGGTCCCCGGCACCTCCGGGTCGGTCGGCTCCCCGGGCGCAGGGGTCGCGGGGATGCCGCGGATATACGCCGCGTCGACCCAGAGGGGGATGCGCCGGATGCGCTCGGGGGCGATGCCCATCTGCGCCAGGATGCCGGCCTCCTGGTCCGAGAGCGCGATCACCCGGTCGGCCCGGCGCAGCGGGGCATGCATGCGGTAGTTTTGCCAGGCCCGCTGGGGCCGG
>DATGEF010000591.1:0-4344 GCA_035310405.1 Chloroflexia bacterium
AATACCCCCCTGCCCCCGCCGCCGCCACCACCCACCCCGACGCCAGGCCTCCTGCCGACCATTCCGCCCTTGCCCTCTGTGCCCGTGCCGGGGCCGAATCATACACCGCATCCGACCCATACCCCGCGGCCGCTGCTGGCGTCAAGTACCGATCCGACCGGCGTCCCAGATGGCGGATGATCAGCTAACGCCGCCCCTGTAATCCTGAGCCCAGGAGGTACCAGCCGATGAATACGCCTGCACCACGCCCCGGCCCCTTCCTGGAGCATCTGCGGGCCGAGGATACCCCCTTTACGCTCCGGCGTAGCGGCGCGCCCGTCTGGGCCGACGAGGCCGCGCACCGCGCGTTCTACCAGGGCGACCCCGAGCTTTATGCGCTCGCGGCGCTCGTCACAGGCACCCCGGAAAGCCAGCGCCTGCGCATCCTGTACCAGGTGCTGGAGCGCTCCCGAACCGATCTCGCGGCCGGCGAGCGCGCAACCCTGGGGCGCGTCACCAGGCTGTTGCTGGCCGTGCTGCCGGCGGATCAGGTGCTGACCGTCTTCCTGGCCCTCCGGCGCGCGCGGGCCAATCACAAGCACACCGCCCACGCCATCCTGGGCTACATCCTGAATCACCCGCAGATGGAGGACCTCGTGCGGCGGCGCCGGCCCACGGTCATGGACTGCCTGGAACACGCCCTGGGCAAAAACGTCGCCCGCGGGGCGATCCGCCGGCTGATCGAGACGCCCGACGATCGCGCCTATGTGCAGCGCACTATGCTGCGCTTCGCCCATGACCCGGAGCGCGGGCAGGCCATCTTGCCGGCGCTCTACCAGCGCCCGGCCACGACTATGCTGGCCCGGGGCGATGCAGCCGGCGGCTACCCACAGACCCACGCGCCCTATCGGGATTACCTGGACCGGCCGTTGGAGCGGCCGAAGACGGTCACGCCGACCAACCGGGGCGACATTGCGGCCACGCTGGTCCATTTGTACCGGGGCGGTCCCTCGGCGGAACTGGAAGCCGCCCTGGAGCCGTATGTGGTCGCCGCCGCCGCGCGGCTGCCGCGCTTCCCCGCGCGCATTGGCCTGGTGCTTGACGCGTCGGCCTCGACCCGGAGCTACGGGGAGCGCGAGTTCTGCTGCCTGGCCCAGTCGGTGGCCCTGGCCCGTATCCTGGCCCGCAACACCGCCCACCTGACGATCTACCCGGTGGGCGGCCGCGGGGCACTGCCGCCGCCCGAGGGGCCGACCGACCTGGCCGCCCCCGTGCTGGCCGCCCTGGCGGACGACCCCGACGTGGTCGCGATCGTCTCGGACGGCTACGAGAACTTCTACCAGGGCGACCTGGCGCGGGTGGTGGCGACGCTACCGCAGGCCGGGGTGCGCATTCCGGTGGTCTTCTGCCACAGCAAGTTCACGCCGCTGGACGATGTGAGCCTGCGCCGGCCGGCGCCCACCCTGCCGGAGCTCGCCTTCTGGCACGAGAACGACTTCGAGGAGGTGCTGATCCGCCTCTTCACGCTGGCCCGCGGGCCGCAGGGCGCGGCCAGCATGCGGGAGTTCCTGCGCAACCGGCTCGACCAGCTGGAAAAGGAGGTGCAGCCATGGACTATCACAGCCTAGTGCCGCGCGCGTTCGATCTCGCGCCATATCGCTTCGGGCTGCCCCAGTGCTCGGGCGCCATGACCGTCGTGCCGATCTTCGGGGTGGATCACCCAGACACCTTCGCGCCGCCGCTGTCGGGGCTGAAGCTCTCGCAAGTACGCGGCTACGGGAACATGGAGCTGGCCAACGCGGCGGGCGCCGGGGTGGCGATTGTGCCGCTGCACATGGGGTATATCCAGGACCAGGCGCAGAACCATGCGCTTTGCCGCTCCGGGTTTATCGGCCCGGGCCAGAAGCGCATGTTTGACGATGCCTGCTGCGTGCAAGCGGCGCAGGGTGGCTACCTGGAAGGGCGCGAGCAGTGGTTCTTCATCCTGCCGGTCCAGCTACGGGCCCAAGCGCTGGAGTTGCGCGGCGAGAAGAGCTACAGCAAGCTCTGGGACGCGATCGGCGCGCTCAACACGGCGTTCGGCCTGCCAGGGCGCGGCCACCTGGAGCAGATCGTCAGCCGTTCACGGGCAGTACTCACGCAGTACCAGAGTCGCTTCGAGCTGTTGGCCGGCCAGATCGGCGCCCTGTTCTTCGTCGAGGATCGCTTGGCCGGGGTGGAGATCGCCCCCTCGGCGGCCTACTTCCAGGAGCTTTGGATGCCGCTGGTCTGCTTCTGCTACGGCGCGGCGGCGTTGCAGGTAGAGCAGCGGCCCGGCCAGGACCCCCGGCCGCCGGCGGAGCCCTTCCCGGCGCATACACTGCCCGAGCTGCGGGCCCAGCTGGCAGCCAGCCGGCAGGAGCGCCTGGCGCAGATCGAGACGTGGCTGACCACAACCCCGGCCGAGGCCTGGGAGGGGCACGAAGAAGAGCGGCTCTTGAGCCTGCGGCTCCATACGATCCTCGGCCGGAACTACGCCGGCCAGTTCGTCGAGGACGGAAAAGGGTTGGTCTATGCCTCGCTCTTCGCCCGGCCCGAATATCTCACGCGCAACTAACGCCGGTCGCTCCGTCCTCCGGGGCGACCGGCTCCATCCTCCGACCGAGCCCTAACCTGGCCGGGCGACTGATTGACAGGGCGCCCCCGATCCCCTATACTGGACCCCAGCAGGAACTGTGTCAGGTATAGGTGATCAGTCTACTGATGCCATGTCAGACATATGATATCGCCAGCGCGCTGACCACCCGTCCTGCTACCCCGAGCATAAAAAAACAACAGGCCCGGGTGTTGCCCCGGGCCTGTCGCCTTTTGTACCGCGCCTCACGAACAAACCGTTGCGCAAAGCGCCCTAAGCGCCGGCGCGAGTTTCTCCGTGAACGGCGAGGTTGTCTGCTGCTTTGGCCATCAGACATCCCTCCTCTTCCTTACGGTTGACTTGGGACCACGACTTTCATCGCCGCAGTCACCCGGTATTATAGCAATTGGCATGCCACTGGATGCTCTATAGCGCCCTTAAGGTGTGATCTGTACACGCATCCGCATGCCCGGGCGCAGGCTGGCCGGGCCCGCCGGTTGCACCCGCACCGTGTAGGTGCGCGTGTTGTTGTTGACCGTCGCGTCGGGGGCGATATAGCTGACCATGCCCGGGTAGTGCTGGTCGGGCCGGGCGTCGGCGACCATATCGACCGCCTGGCCCACCTGCACAGCGGCAATATCCACATCGTTGATATCCACGTCGACATGCACCGGGCCCTGATCGACGAGCGTGATCGGCACCAGGCCGGGCGCCGTGGCCGGATCGCCCGGGTGGATGCGCACGTTGCCGATCACCCCGGCGAAGGGCGCGTGCAACTCGGCATAGCCCCGCGCCAGTTGCGCGGCCTGCAAACCGGCCTGGGCCTGCTGCAAGCGGGCCTGCGCCGCCGCCAGGTCCGAGGCGCGCGGCGGCGCACTCAAGCGATCCAGGGTCGCCTGGGCGGAGTCGAGCAGTGCCTGGGCCGCGGCGACCTTGTCGGCATCGCCCGGCAGATCCTGCACGGCCAGGGCCGCCTGCGCCTGCGTCACCTGTTGCTGGGCCAGGTCCACGCCGGTGGTCTCCCCCTGGCGCGCCGCGTCATAGGCGCTTTGCGCCTGCTGCACCTGATCATGCGCCTGCTGGAGGGCCGCCTGCGCCTGGATAGCCTGTGTGTGATAGTTCTCGCGGCCGGCGTCGGTCAGCGTGTTGGGGATCGCCGCGCCGGTGCGCGGGTCCTGGCCTTTGACCGGCTGGAGCGGATCGTCCGGGTGGCTCTGCACATAGGTCCAGAGGGTCTGGGTCTGGGTGTAGCGGGCCTGGGCCTGGACGAGGGCCTGGTTGGCAATGTCGAGGCCGGCCTGCGCCTGGACCGTCGCCGCGGCCAGCTTCGTGCGCGTGGCCTGCAGGTTGCCCTGAGCGGCATCCAGTGCGGCGCGGGCACTGCGCACCCCCTGCGTCTGGCCGATGCGCGCCTGGGCCAGCGCGATCTGCGCCTGGTGCATCTGAGCCGTGGCCGCGGCCTGGTCGGCCGCGCGGGGCGCTTCGCTCAGTCCGCTCATGGCTGCCTGGGCCAGGGCGACGGCCGCCTGGGCCTGGGCGACCTGCGCGTCAAAGGGCCGCACGTCGAGCACGGCCAGGAGCTGGCCCGGCTTGACCGAGTCGCCTTCCTGCACCAGCACCCGGTCGACCAGGCCCTGGGCGGCAAAGCCGAGGCTGGCCGTCTGCGCCGGCCGGACAACGCCGATGCCCTGCACGCCTGTCGCCAGGGCCGGCGTGCTTACTACCAGCGGGCCGGCCGGCGTCGCCGCGGG
>DATGEF010000592.1:0-2362 GCA_035310405.1 Chloroflexia bacterium
AGCCCCGTTGATGCAGTTGCCAAGCACGCAGGCGACGGCCTTCGGACCAGCTAGTGGATGGGTTAGGATCTGGTGCATTCATACCCTGGATCAGAGCATATTCCGGCCCACGATTATAAGATCTCTATGCTCCTATCAGTAATTGGGCGCGTGTCGTAGTGGACTCGGCGAGCATTCCCGCCCCGGCCGGCGGCCCGGCGACGGGGCCGAATCCCACCGACCGCGGCAAGGCAGGAACCAAACAGCATCTGGTCGTGGACGGCCAAGGTATCCCGTTGGTGGCGCAATTGACCGCCGCCAATCGACCCGAAGGCCAACAGTTGTTGGGCCTGATCGATGCGCTGCCGGCGGTGGCGGGCCGCCGGGGTCGCCCGCGCCACCGCCCGGACAAGGTGCATGCCGACAAGGCATATGACTCGCAGGCGAACCGCGCCGGCTTGGCCGCCCGCGGGATCGTCCCGCGGATCGCCCGGCGGGGCATCGAGTCGGCGGAGCGCTTGGGCCGCTGGAGGTGGGTCGTGGAGCGTACGATCAGTTGGCTGCATCGGATGCGGCGCTTGCGCATTCGCTATGAACGGCGGGATGATATCCATCAAGCCTTCCTGACGCTGGGTGCGTTGATGATCACCTGGAACTTTGCCCAATCCGGGTTTTGTTAGGCGCTCTTAGCGTGCAATCACCCTAATGCTAGCTGTGATCGTGTTTTAAGTGGGTCAATAAAGTGACATGCACATACCACGCACAAGCGGCGCAGGACGGGAAGCAGGCTAGAGTTGCCACCCAACAGGGATAGCGGTTGGCCGTTATGGGTCAGAACAGGTGGAAGCCCGGGGTTTCAGGCCGGGGGGCAAATACTACCCGCCCAGTATAACAGCTCTACGCCCGACGTCCAATAGGATAAAAGTACCAGGCTAGGATAGGACCTTGCGCATCCCGCATCAGGCTATGCAGCAGAAACTGAACGTTTCTGGACACCACCCCAGCCTAATGCGCAGCCGGAGTGGTCCAATGCTCCGCTCGTCTCAGCGGCTAGGCCCGCCATTGTTCACTTCCGCGGGTGGCGGCTCTGGCAGGATGCGCCAAGTCCTGCCAGAGCGGGAACCGCCGATCGACCGTGATCGCGCGGCTGCGGCCGCGCGGAATCCAGCGGATCGCTGGCCGCGCCGGGGCATGGGTGGCCCCGGGCGTGTCGCGCGCGACTTGGGTTGTGCTCATCGGCGGCCCCCCTTGACGAAGAATCATGGCGGGGCCCGGGGGCCCCGCTTAATCATAGGAGAGTCGTGGGCGGCGGACAATGCACCGGCGTTACTAAAAGCGTGACAGTTAGGGTTACCGGCAGCGTGACAAATTAACCACGGCGATACCAGGCCCAGATCGCCAGCAGGAGCATCCCGAGCCCGCCCATGCTGCTGATCAGCGCACCCGCACGCACCGAGTCGGGGGCGTACTCTAGCACGATGGTATGAGTCCCCGCTGGAACCACAACCCCTTGCGATAGGTAATTCGCCCGCAGGATCTCGACCGGGCGGCCGTCGAGCGTGCCCCGCCAGCCCGGGTACCAGCTCTCGGCCACGACGAGCAGCGCCGGCCGGGCCGCCACGGCCTGGAGCCGGATGTGGCCGGGGCTATACTCCTGCACCGTGACCGGCCCGGGGGCGGTCCCGGCGGGATCGTGATGGATGGCGGCCACGGTGGCCGGGGTTGTTTCCACCAGGGCGGGGAAGGTCCGCACCTGGGCCCAGGTCAGGCCCTGCATCCAGGCGGCGATCTGCTGGGGCTGGGTCGTCGCGGTGACCCCATCGCTCAGGTAGGCAAAGCCTGGGACCGCGGCCGCCGCCCAGAGGCCCAATCCATCTTTATAGGCCAGGCGCGTGAAAGGCGGCCGTTGTGGATCGGATGGGCTGACCGTGTTGGGATCGACCCCGACCGGGAAGATGAAGTAGCGCATCCCCAGGATCGGCGCGAGCGGCAAGCGCACGTCGTGTAGGAACATGTTGTACTCGTCCCAGATGTTACTCGTCAGCTGCGGGCTGAGGAATTGCGCCGCCTGGAAGGCCCGGGTGGTGATCATGGGGTCCTGCGCCCGCCAATCGCGGATGCCGTACACCAGGGCCGTGTTCGTCGGCAGGCTATCGCCCACGACCAAGATACGCTCGGTGGCCGGCACGACTTGCTGCACCTGGCGCAGAAAGGGCGTAGGCGGAAAATAGTCGGCGGCGGCGGCCGTGCCGTTGATCGGTAGGTGCTGCTGCCACAGGTCAGCGAGCAGGATGGCCCCGAGGACCAGCGGCATGCGCCGCCGGCCGCGCCAGGGGGCGATCCAGAGGGCAACCGCGCCCAGGATCGCCACGGCGATGCCGGT
>DATGEF010000593.1:0-5056 GCA_035310405.1 Chloroflexia bacterium
GGCAGCGGTGAGCACCGCGGGTGGCGGCAGCACCTGGCGCGGCGGCGGCAGCGCGGGGAGGACAGCGGCGGCCGGGCCCGGCCAGCGGCGGGGCGCGGGGGGCCGCTCGCGGGGCCATCCTGGAGCAGCAAGCAGATCACCTTCGGTGTCGCGTTCATCGCTATGGTCCTTTCTGACTGGGGCCGGTAACGCCGGCCCACGTGAGCCGCCAGGTGCTGCTCGATGCGGAACCCGCACACGCGGGCCAGGCCCAGCGAGCGCCGGGGCGCACGGCCCCGCGCGAGCGCAGCACGGGCCGGCAGTTGGCACGCGCGATGGCTACTGCCCGGTCCAGCAAGGCGATGGCGCGCGCCCGATCGCCACTGGCGGCGAAGAGCGCTCCGAGGTTCCACAGAGTCTGCCCGGTGGCGGGGTGGGTGGGGCCGCGGGTGGCTTCCCGGATGGCGAGGGCACGCTCGTAGAGGGCCTGTGCGGAGGATCGGAACCGAAACGTACGCCAGCAACGATCCATGATAGAGTATGACTAGCACAAGCATATTTCTAGGGATACGGAGTACGCTTGGTATCTGGCTATCGTAGTAGATGGCGCGAGGAATCCTGTAAGAATAAGCGTGTTATCACAGCAATCCTGTCTGTCACGACCTGATCACTTGACAACGCTCCGTGGCCCGCGTATACTACAGGCGCCGTACCGCTTGACTCGCAACCACGCTTACCCGGATCCTGTTCACGATTCGTAGACCTGGATTAGCAGCATATTTACCGCCGCGCGCTAACCTGTCAACAGCGCCCAGGCGCAGCGCCGTGCCAGGGGACCCGGCTAGCCTGCCCGCGAAACGTGGGCCCCCATGCGCTGCTCAGAAAGGAATCGATGCGATGCGCTACTCTCGAATTGGGGTGTTGGGATGTCTGGGGGCGGTGCTTTTCGGAATGCTACTCGCGGTGCCAACAAGCGGGCGCACGGGCGCCCAGGTCCCCACGCTCGCCGCCAGCGTCGCCTACCAGGGCAACCCCACTCATGACGGGAGTCTGAGCGGCAGTAGTCTCGCTCCCCCGCTCCAGCAAGCGTGGGCGGTCAACCTCGGCCAGCCGACCTCCTACGCGCTGGCCAGCAACAATATGGTGTATGTCACCGTCCGCAATGTCTCGAGCTACGGGACGAGGCTGTATGCGCTCGACGCCCAGAGCGGCGCAACGGTCTGGGGCCCTGTGGCGCTCGCAGGCACTTACTACTGGTCGGCGCTGACCGCGGAGGGCGGCCAGATCTTCGCCCTGAACTTCGACGGCCTTCTGCGCGCTTTTAACGCGCAAACGGGCACGCCGGGCTGGTCCGTGCAGCTGCCGGGGCAATACGCCTTTAGCTCGCCACCCACGGCCCTGAACGGAACCGTGTACATCGGCGGCGCCGGCAGCGGTGGCACGGTCTACGCCGTCGACGAGACCAACGGCAATGTGCGCTGGACCGCGCCGGTCGCCAACGGCGATAACAGCTCCCCCGCCGTTACCGGCACAGGCGTGTACGTCGCGTACCCCTGCCAGACCTATGACCTCAACCCGGCGAACGGGCAGGTGATCTGGCACCGCGACACGCAATGCTCGGGCGGGGGGGGCCGGACGCCCGCCGTTTACAGCGGGCGGGTGTTCGATCGCGAGAACGGCGTGGTGCTCGACGCGGCCACCGGCGCGCTCCTGGGCACGCTCACCGCTGGGCCGATCCCCGCCTTCCTGGGCAACCAGAGCTTCACGCTTGCCAGCGGGACGTTGCGCAGCAACGATCTGTCGAGCGGCGGGACGCTGTGGAGTTTCACCGGCGATGGCGCCCTGGCCTCGGCCCCTCTGGTGGTCAATAACACGGTCTATATCGGCTCCGGCGGCAGCCGGCTATATGGCCTCGATCCCCAGAGCGGCGCGCTGGTCTATTCGACGACCCTCCCGGCCCCGGTCTTGGCCCCGGACGAGCAAAATGCGTCGCAACCCTTGACCGGGTTCGGCGCCAGCACAGACCTGCTGGTCGTGCCGGCGAGCAGTTGGATTGTCGCCTTCAGAGCGGTTTCCGGCAGCCCGACCGCGACGAGCACGCCCGGGGGCCCCACCGCGACGCCGACGGCGACCGGCACAGCGACTCCCACGCCCTCGCCCTCGGCCACACCGGGGACGCCCCCGCCCACGCCGCCCGACCAATCGGTGACCTACCAGATCGACTCGGCGCACACCGGTAATCTGCCCGGCGATTCCCTGACCCCGCCCCTGCGCCAGATCTGGACGCGCAACCTGGGCACCCGCGTCTCCTACCCGCTGATCGTCGGCTCGCGCGCCTACGTAGCAGCGGGCGATGTCGGCGGTACGACGCTCTACGCCGTCGATCTGCAAACCGGTGCCAACGTCTGGGGGCCGATCCCGCTGGGGACCAGTTGGGGCGAACTAGCCTATGACGACGGCCAGATCTTCGCCGTCGGCGAAAACGGCATCGAGCGTGCCTTGGACGCCCAGACCGGGCAGCAGCACTGGATTGTCCAGCTACCGTATCAATATCTTTTTTCCTCGCCGCCGAGTGCACGCAACGGCATCGTCTATACCGGCGGCGCCGGCAGCGGCGGCACGGTCTACGCGGTGCGCGAGTCCGATGGCACACTGCTTTGGACCGCATCCGTGGAGAATGGAGATCATAGCTCGCCGGCGGTCAGTGACACCGGCGTCTACGTCTCCTACGCGTGTGAACAGACCTACGATTTCGCGCCTGGGAACGGCCAACTAATCTGGCATTATTCGACGAATTGCGAGGGAGGCGGGGGGCGTACTCCGGTCCTCTACAATAACCGCCTGTACATCCGTGATGATGCCGGCATGACCCCGGCGATCCTCGACGCCGGGACGGGGACGCTGGTCGGCACCTACGCTTCGGGGCCTGCTCCGGCATTCGAGGGGAACCTGGGCTTCTATCGCAATGGCGCCACGCTGCAAGCGGTCGATCTTGGGACGGGTGGCGTGGTTTGGAGTTTTGCCGGAGATGGCGCTTTGACCTCGGCGCCTATCGTGGTGAACCACACCGTCTACATCGGGTCGGGCGGGAGCCATCTGTACGGCCTGGACCCGGCCACGGGGGCGGTCCGCTACACCGGCCCGCTGCCCGCGCCCGTCGAGGCGCCCGACGAGCACAATCTGTTTGAGTTACCGGGGCTGAGCGCCGGGAGCGGCACGCTGCTGGTGCCTGCGGGCACCTGGCTCGCCGCGTTTACGACCGACACTGGCACTTCTACGCCGACGCCGACTCCCGGTGTATCGACCAGCACGCCGACCGCGACCCCCTCTTCGCCGGTCCTGACGCCAACTCCGGCGCCAACAAGCACAGCCACGGCTTCGCCAACAGCGCGGCCTACGTTGCCGCCGAGCGTGACCGCGACCCCGGCGCGCCCCACGGCGACCCCTGTCCCGCCGTCTGCGACGCCGACCGTCTGCTCGGTGGCCTTCGGCGACCTGCACCCGACCGACTACTTCTACGGTCCGGTGCTCTACCTGGCCTGCCATGGGGTGATCAGCGGCTACGCCGACGGCACCTTCCGGCCCTACAATAATACGACCCGCGCCCAGATGGTCAAGATCGTCGTCCTCGGCTTCGGTAAGGCGATCGTCACTCCGAACGGCGGCGCCTATACCTTCGCGGACGTGCCGCCGCCCAACCCCTTCTTCGCGGTCATCGAGACCGCCGCCGCCGATACGATCGTGTCGGGCTACACCTGCGGGGGGCCAGGCGAGCCGTGCGATGCCCAGCATCGCCCGTACTTCCGCCCCTACGCCAACGTGACGCGCGGGCAGCTCAGCAAGATCGACCTGGTGGCGGCGGGCTGGGCGCTGCAAAACCCGCCGACGGGCAACTTCGCGGACGTGCTGCCCGGCACCGCCTTCTACGCATTCGTGGAGACGGCCTACTGCCACGGCGTCATCAGCGGCTACGCCTGTGGCGGGCCGGGGGAGCCGTGCGACGCCGGGCACCATCCCTACTTCCGCCAGTACAACCCGGCGACCCGCGGCCAGATCGCCAAGATCGTTTACCTCTCCATCACCGGCAGCGAGAACTGCGCCGGGCCGGGAGATTAGGGCGTGTCTGCAAACTTGGTAAAATAGGGTATGGGACATCGACACGACTTAACTGACGACCAATGAGGGCGGCGGCAACCGTTATTGCCGCCCCAAAAACCGCAAACCGGCCGCCCGGCCGAAGATCACCGGCGGATTATCAATGGCATTCTGTGGGTGAATCGCACCGGACCAAACTCCATCTCCGCGCCGCGGGCCAGGGCCAACCGCTGACCGTGCTACTCACGGCCGGGCAGCGGCATGAAGCGCCGCAGTTCCCCGCGTTAATGGAACAGGGCGCAATTAAGCGGGCGGGGCGGGGAATTCGGTATACGATTCCCCGGCGGTGCAATGAGAGGTAAGACCAAGATAGTTGCTGTTGGCGAATTGGGTTAAGTGGCCGCCAAGGCCGCAAAGGGGGAGGTGCGTGTGCGCGCACGAGGTTTCCCCTCCCACCAGGCGAAGAGCCGCGTCAGATTCATTGCCCCCGCCGTCAGGATATGTTGCAGATGGGTTTTGCTTTGCCCGATGTAGCGGGTCCGGCGCATCTCATGCGCGCCGACGGCCTCGGAGATCGCCCCTTCCACGCCGGCCCGCGCGGCATAGGCCGCTTTGAATTCCGGTGTTTGCTGCCGCGCCCGCGCTTGCTCCAGCGCCTCCTGCGCGGCTTGCCGATGCAAGGTCAACTCGCGTGGCCCGGTTTTGCGCCGGGTGCAACGCGCCCGCACCGGGCACGGCTCGCATACGTGCTTGTCAATCAGAGACGTGCGGATGTGTCAGTTGCCATAGGAGATCGGATGGAGCGGCCTCCTGCCAGTTCTCCTGCCAATTATTGTAGGCTAAGTAGACCGGTGGATCGGCGAGCGGCAGGTCGGCCAGCTTAATTCCGCGTACAAGACCCCTTGGTTCTCATCAACAAAGACCAGGGCCCCCGCCTGCACGAAAAGCTCATCGGGTGTCGCTAACCCTTCCAAAGATTCAT
>DATGEF010000594.1:0-8563 GCA_035310405.1 Chloroflexia bacterium
CCCTGCTGCTCGACTCGGGCCGGCCCGACACGCTGTACAACCTGGGGGTCACCCGGGTGCGGGCCGGGAACCCGCTGGCCGCCGTAGAGGACTTTAAGCGCGCCCTCGTCTACTGGCCCGACGACCCGGAGGTGACCTACGGCGTCGGCTGGGCCTACGCCCACGCCGGCCGCTGCCGCGATGCGCTGGAGTGGCTGGGCGAGGCGATTTCCCGCCGCCCGGAGCTCGGCGCCCTGGCTGCCGGCGATCCCGCCTTCGAGCCTTGCCGGGGCTAGTCGTCAGTCGTCAGTCGTCAGTCGCCAGTCGCCAGTCGTCAGTCGTCAGTCGTCAGTCGTCAGTCGTTCGACAACTCAAAACTCAAAACTCAAAACTCAAAACTAAACACCGATCAGGAGAATGCCCATGACAAGCACGGTCGCGGCCGCTCTGCCGCATTGGGATCTGAGCGGCGTCTACCCCGGCCTGCAATCGCCGGAATTCACGGCCGGCTTCCAGGAGATCATCGCCGAGATCGATCGCCTGGTCGCCCTGTTCGACACGCAGGAGGTGGGCCAGCAGCCGCCCACGCCCCTGGATGGCGCGGGCGTCACGGCGTTTGAGACCGTGGTCACCCGGTATAACGCCGTGCTGGCGCGCGTGCATACGCTCCAGGCCTACATCCAGAGTTTTGTGGCCACCAATTCGCGCGATAACCGGGCCCAGGCCCGGCACAGTGAGCTGCAACGCCAGCAGGTCCGGCTCGCCCAGCTCAACACCCGCTTCACCGCCTGGATCGGCGCCCTGGATGGCGAGGCGCTCCTCGCGCAGTCGCCGCTGGCCCGCGACCACGCCTTTATGCTGGAGCGTGCGCGCCTGCGGGCGGCCCACCTGATGTCGCCGCCCGAAGAAGCGCTGGCCGCCGAGCTGGTCTTGACCGGCAGTACCGCTTGGACCAAGCTCTATGAGAATGTCACGTCCCAATTAATGGTGCCGGTCGAGCTGGACGGGGCAACCCGCGCGCTGCCGATGCCGGCCGTGCGCAACCTGGCCTACGAGGGCGATCGCACCCGGCGGCGGCAGGGCTATGAGGCCGAGCTACAGGCCTGGGCCGGCGCCGCGGTGCCGATCGCCGCCGCGCTCAACGGCATCCAGGGCGAGGTCAACACGCTGGCGGCCCGGCGCCAATGGGACTCCCCCCTGGCCGCGTCCCTGTTCAACAGCAATATCGACCGCGAGACCCTGGAGGCCATGCTCAGCGCGGCCGTGGAATCGTTCGCGGACTTTCGACGCTACTTACATGCCAAGGCCCGGCTCCTCGGGGTGCCGCACCTGGCCTGGTATGATTTGTTCGCCCCGGTCGGCACCAGCACGCGAGTCTGGAAATTCGATCAGGCCGCCGACTTCATCGTCGCGGAGTTTGGCACCTACTCGCCCCGGCTGCAGGACTTCGCCGCGCGGGCCTTCCGGGAGCGCTGGATCGACGCCGAGCCGCGGCCCGGCAAGCGCGACGGCGCGTTTTGCATGTGGGTGCGCGCCGACGAATCGCGCATCCTGGCCAACTTCAAGCCCGCCTTCGGCGGGATGAGCACGCTGGCGCACGAGCTGGGCCATGGTTATCACAACCTGAACCTGGCCGGGTGCACCATGCTGCAGCGCACGACGCCGATGACTCTGGCCGAGACCGCCAGCATCTTCTGCGAGACCATCATCCGCCAGGCGGGCCTGGCCCATGCCGGCCCGGCCGAGCAGATCGCGATCCTGGAGGCCTCGCTGGCCGGCCATTGCCAGGTCGTGGTCGACATCAGCTGCCGCTTCCGCTTCGAGCAGGCGGCCTTCACCGCCCGGCAGGCGCGCGAGCTGTCCGTGGACGAGCTGAACGCCCTGATGCTGGACGCCCAACGCCAGACCTACGGCGACGGGCTGGACCCCGCTTACCTGCATCCCTATATGTGGGCCGCCAAGGGCCATTATTACAGCGGCGGCCGCTCTTTCTACAATTATCCCTATATGTTTGGCCTCCTGTTCGGGCTTGGCCTGTATGCCCGCTATCAGCAGGACCCGGGCAGCTTCCGCGCCCGCTACGATGAGCTGCTCGCGTCCACCGGGCTGGCCGACGCGGCGGCCCTCGCCGCCCGCTTCGACATCGACATCCGCACGCCCGATTTCTGGCGCGCCAGCCTCGCCGTGATCCGGGCCGATATCGACCGCTTCACGGCGCTGGTCGCGGAGTCGGCGAAGTAAGGCCAGGGGAGCGGAGTAGCCCTGCGGATGCTGGGTAATGGAGCCTTCGCAAACTTTCTTGAGAGGTCGAGATTTATGAGCAACCCTCCCACCTCGCCCGCCGGCGCCGACGCGCAGATCCTCGCCGAGCTTAGCGAGTTCCTGCGCATCCCCTCGATCAGCACCTTGCCCGAGCATCACGCGGATGTCGCCCAGGCCGCCCAATGGATCGCCACCTTTCTGACGCGGGCCGGGCTCGACCATGTGGCGGTCCTCACGACCGCCCGGCACCCCCTGGTCTACGCCGATTGGTTGCATGCGGCCGGCCAACCGACCGTGCTGATCTACGGGCATTATGATGTTCAGCCGGCCGATCCGCTCGACCAATGGCAAACGCCCCCTTTCGAGCCCACCTTGCGCGACGGCAACCTCTACGCCCGCGGGGCCGCCGACGATAAGGGGCAGATCTATGCGCAACTCAAAGCCGTGGCCACCTTGCTCCAGGCCGGCGGCCAGCTGCCGATCAACGTCCGCTTCCTGATCGAGGGCGAAGAGGAGGTTGACGGTCAGGGTATCGAAGATTATGTCAAGCACCATGCGCGCGACCTCGCCTGTGACGCCGTGCTGATCAGCGATACGCCCATGTTCGCCGAGGGCCACCCAGCGATCACGATCGGGCTGCGCGGCGCAGTCTTCGCCGAGCTCACCGTGACGACCGCCCGGCAGGATCTCCACTCCGGGCTCTACGGCGGCGCAGCGCCCAACGCCGTCAACATCCTCTGCGCCCTGGTGGCCCGGCTGACGGACGCCGCGGGGCGGGTTACGATCCCCGGCTTTTATGATGCCGTCCGCCCGGCACCGGAGGCCGAGCGCGCCGCCTGGCGCCGACTGCCCTTTGATGAGGAACAGTATCGCCAGCACGAAGTCGGCGCCCCGGCCCTCCTGGCCGATCCCGAATTTTCGGTGCTGGAGCGCGTTTGGGCCCGCCCGACCCTCGACCTGAACGGGATCAGCGGGGGTTTCACGGGCGTGGGCAGCAAGGCCATTATCCCGGCGCGGGCGAGCTGCAAAGTCAGTATGCGTCTGGGGCCCGACCAGGACCCGGCCGCCATCGCCGCGGCCTTTGCCGATTATATCGCTACCCTCTGCCCGGCCACGGCCACCGCTGCCGTGCAGGTTTTGGGCACCGCCGCGCCGGTGCTACTGCCCACGGACGCGCCCGCGATGCAGGCGGCCACAGCCGCCCTGGCCGAAGTGTTCGGCGCCCCCCCAGTCTTTACCCGGATGGGCGGCTCGATCCCGATCGTCTCATTGTTCGTCCAGCAGTTGCAAGCGCCGTGTATCATGATGGGGTTTGGGCTGCCCGACGACAACTTGCACGCCCCGAACGAAAAAATGAAATTCGCCCACGTCGTCGGCGGCATCGCCGCCGCCCAAAGCTTCCTGCGCCGGATGCGCAGCTGACCGGAGGATATCCGTGGCGCACCCGCCGGCCGGGACGATCTGCTTCCTGTTTACCGATATCGAAGGTAGCACCCGGCTCTGGGAAGAATATCCGGCGGCCATGCAGCGGGCGTTGGCCCGCCACGACGCGATCTTGCACGCGAGTATCACCGGGCAGGGCGGCACGGTCTTCAAAACGATCGGGGATGCCTTCTGTGCGGCCTTTCCCCACGCCGGCGGCGCCCTGGCCGCCGCCCTGGCCGCCCAGCACGCCCTGGGCCAGGAGGATTGGCCGGCCGTGGGCGGCGGACCGATCAGCGACCTACGGGTGCGCATGGCGCTGCACACGGGCGTGGTCGAGCAGCGAGACGGCGACTACTTCGGCCCGCCGCTCAATCGGATCGCCCGCTTGTTGGCTGCCGGCCATGGCGGCCAGATCTTGCTGTCGGCCGCGGCCGCAACCCTGCTCCGGCCGGCGTTGCCGCCCGGCGTCACCTTACACGACCTGGGAGAACACCGCCTGCGCGACCTGATCCGGCCCGAGCAGGTCTTCCAGCTGGTGACCCCGGATTCGCCCGCGAGCTTCCCGCCCCTGCGATCGCTCGAAGCCTTTGCCCATAATCTGCCGGTCCAGGCGACGAGCTTCATCGGACGGGAGCCGGAAAGCGCCGAGATCAAGCGGCTGCTGGAGGGCCAGGCCGGACCGCGGATGCTGACGCTGACCGGGCCCGGCGGCACGGGCAAGACCCGCCTGGCCCTGCAGGTGGCCGCCGATTTGCTCGATCGCTTCGAGCACGGCGTCTGGCTGGTCGAGCTCGCCGCCCTGGTGGATCCCGGCCTGGTGCTGGAGACGGTCGCGACCGTGCTCGGCGTCCGGGAGGAGCCCGGCCGACCGCTGCTGACCACGCTGACCGAGTCCCTGCGGCCGCGAACGATTCTCCTCATCCTCGACAACTGTGAGCACCTGATCACGATCTGCGCGCACCTGGCCACGACGTTACTGCGTAGCTGCCCGAGTCTGCGCATCCTCGCCAGCAGCCGGGAAGTACTCGACATTGCCGGGGAGATCAGCCTCCCCGTGCCCTCCCTCGCCCATCCCGATCCGCAGGTGCTCCCCCCGCTGGGGACCCTTGTCCGGTATGAAGCCATCCGGCTCTTCGTCGACCGCGTCCAGACTATGCAGCCGGGGTTTGCCGTGACGGAGGCCACGGCCCCCACGGTGGCCCAGGTCTGTGCCCGGCTGGACGGTATCCCGCTGGCGATCGAGCTGGCGGCGGCGCAGATGCGCCACCGTGACCTGGCCGCGATCGCCGCCGGGCTGGACGATCGCTTCCGCCTGTTGGCCAGCGGCAGCCCGGCCAAGCTCCCCCGCCAGCAGACGCTCCGCGCCCTGATCGACTGGAGCTACGATCTGCTGGCCCCCCCCGAGCAGCTGTTGCTGCGCCGGCTGGCCGCCTTTGCCGGGGGCTGGACCCTGGAAGCCGCGGAACGCGTAGGCAGTGGCGAGGGGTCGGGGGTCGGGGGTCGGGGGTCCGACGAGGGGGCGGGGGTTGGGGGTTGGGGGTTGGGCAACGATTCCCCGATCCCCGATCCCCCCGTCCCCAATCCAAAATCCGCCGCCTCGTCTTCGTCCCCCGTCCCTGACCCCCGACCCCCGACCCCCGACCCCTCGTCGGCGGGGGGCCGGGGGCCGCAGGAGGTCGCCGTCCTGGATGGGCTGCAGCAGCTGATCAACAAATCGCTGGTCGGGGTGAGCGAGAACACGCAAGGGGAGACCCGCTACGGCCTGCTGGAAACGATCCGGCAATACGGCCGCGAGCGGTTACAGGAGGCCGGCGAGGCGGCCACGGTCTACACCTGGCACAGTGACTGGGCAGTCGCCCTCGCCGAGGAGGCCGAGTCCCACCTGCTCGGGCCCGAGCAGGCTACCTGGCTGGCCCGCCTGGATACCGAGCATGAGAACCTGCGGGCGGCCCTGGCCTGGTCCCTGGAGCGCCCCGATCCCCTGCCGGCCTTGCGCCTGGCCGGGGCGCTCTGGCGCTTCTGGTGGACGTATGGCTATTGGAGCGAGGGCCGGCGCTGGCTGGACGCCGCGCTAGCGAAAGCGCTTGGCCCCCCGCACTCCGCCTGGGCCAAGGTGCTTAACGGGGCGGGGAATCTCGCCTGGGCGCAAGGCGACTACGCCCGGGCGCGGCTGCTCCATGAGGCCGCGCTGGTCCAGCGGCGGGCACTCGGCGATACGGCCGGGATCGCGGTATCGTTGGGCAACCTCGGGATGGTCGCACAGGATCAGGGAGATTGGGAGACCGCGGCGCGCATCCTGGAAGAAAGCCTGGCCTTGCGGCGGCAGGGTAGCGATCAGCGCCGCATCGCCGGCGGGCTCAACAGCCTGGGGAACGTCGCCCTGGCGCGGGGCGCGTACACCCAGGCCGCCGACCTCTTCGCCGAGAGCCTGGCCCTCAGCCGGGAGCTGGGCGACCAGAACCTGATCGGCGTCGCGCTCCATAATCTCGGCAACGCCGCCCAGGCGCAGGGCGCGTATCGCCAGGCCGTCGCCTGGCTGGAGGAAAGCCTGGCCCTCAGCCGGGAGCTGGGACACAAAGCCGGCGCCGCGGCCACCCTGCGCAACCTCGGCTATGTGGCGCTGGAGCAACAGGATCTCGCGGGCGCGGGGGCGTACTTCACGGAGAGCCTGGCGCTCTTCCGCGAGCTGGACGACCGCTCGGGCATCGCGCGTACCCTGGCCGGGCTGGCCGGCGTGGCCGCCGCCGCGGGCCGGCCGGAGCATGCGGCGCGGCTCTTCGGCGCCACCGCGACCCTCCACACCGCGACCGGGCTCATCCTCTGGCCGGCCGATCGCGCCGAGTACGATCGTCTGCTCGCCGCCGCCCGCGCCGCCCTGGCCCCGGCCGCCTGGGATACGGCCTACCAGGCCGGCGCGGCCTGGTCGCTTGACGAGGCCATCACGGCGGCTCGGGCGCCCGCCGACTGAGCCACGCCACTGAGGAGGAAACGAAATGACCCGCTTGTTCCCGCCCTGGACCCTGCTGACCAGCGCCGTGCTGTTGACCTGTGCCCTGCTGTTGCTTGGCTGGCCGGCGCCGGCCGCATCGCGCACGGGCGCCGGCCGGCCGGCCGACCCGCCGATCCTGGACGCCTGGATCGTCAATACGACCGGTGTGACCAACCCGCACTGGCCCAGCGCGCCCGTCTATGTGCAGTCCGTCCAGTCGATCACCATCGGCGGCGTGCCCTATGTGCAGGTGCAAACGCACAGCATCCCCGACTACCACACCACGATGACGACGGAGCAGATCCAGCAGCTTAACAGCCGGCCCCGCGCCGCCACAGACTTCCGTCTGGGGCACACAACCGCAACCGTCGGGCAGGTAGTGCGCTTCGGCGACGATATCGGCTACGTTTACACGAGCTGTGCCCTCGGCTACTGGCCCCCCGGCCCCGGGTGTCCGACCGCGCAAAACACGGTCCTCCACTTCCCGATGCAGCCCCTGCCCGCCACCCAGGTCGTGTCCACCGCGCTCGGCACGACTGGCCTGTGGGTCGACGGCACGGCCGTCTTTAACTGGTCCGACGGCCAGTCCTATCAGAACGGGCAAGTCTGGTGGAACACCGCGATGTCCTTTGAAGTCTACGATATGGATATCTGCCCCGGCCACGCCGCCATGGGCAACTATCACCACCACTCCTACGCCGAGTGCCTCGCCCAGCTTGTCAACGATACCGGGAACGGCCCCTCGCCCGTCTACGGCTTCGCCGCCGACGGCTACCCAATCTACGGCCCCTGGGAGACCGCCGGGCAGTTGGCCCAGAGCGGCTGGCGCACCCGCGATTACGACACGCCCTCTTCGCCGACCGGCTGTGGTGTGGCCTACGTGCGCAACTGCCTGCTGCGCAACCCGCTCGACCCCAGCCAGGGCACCGTGCCCTCGGGGCAGACCGGCCCGCGCACCGACAGCACGGTGACGACCCAGTCGGGCAACGTCATCTCGGCCACATCGGGCATCTTCCAGCAGGATTACTGGTATGACTCGTCCTGCACGACCTGCCTCGACGTACATAACGGGCACGACACGGGCGACGGCCGCGGCTATCATTACCATGTGACCGTCGTCCAGGATCAGGCGACCGGGCGCCTCGTGCCGGTCTACCCTTACACGTTCGGGCCCACCTATGCCGGCCAGCTCCAGCCCAACGCCACCTACACGCCGACGTCGACCGCCGTCCCCGGCAGCCCGACCACGATCACCACGACGACTCCCGGCCCCCCGCCGCCCACGGCCACGGCCACCGCGCGCGCCGCGACCAGCACGCCGCCCGCCGCCACCAACACCCCCGGTGCGTCACCCACGCCCTGTGCGATCAGCTTCAGCGATGTCCACCCGTCTGACTACTTCGCTGCGCCGGTCCGCGACCTGGCTTGCCGCGGCGCTATCTCCGGCTACGCCGACGGCACGTTCCGGCCCTATACCAACACCACGCGCGCCCAGATGGTCAAAATCGTCGTCCTCGGCTTCGGCATCCCGATCAGGACCCCCGCGGGCAGCGCCTACACTTTCGCCGACGTGCCGCCGAGCAACGCCTTCTTCGCCGTGATCGAAACGGCGGCGGCCGCTAGCCTCGTCTCGGGCTATGCCTGCGGCCAGGCCCCGGCTGGCCTCTGCGATCCACAGAACCGCCCATGGTTCCTGCCCAACAACTTCGTGACCCGTGGCCAGTTGACCAAGATCGACGTCGTGGGCGCCGGCTGGCCGCTGCTCAACCCGGCCAGCCGCACATTCGAGGACGTGCGGCCGGGCAGCGCCTTCTACCAGTTTGTGGAGACAGCGGCCGCGCGCAGTGTCGTCAGCGGCTACACCTGCGGGGTCGCGCCGGCCGGGCCGTGCGGCAACCCGTCCCGCCC
>DATGEF010000595.1:0-4398 GCA_035310405.1 Chloroflexia bacterium
ACTCGCGTTTTGGGCGTTCCAGACCAGCCCGGCGCCTTCGCCGCTGGTCGCCAGCACGCTGGCGTCGACGATGAGATTGCTCCAGGTCGGCTGGCCGGTGAGGTAATAGGCTTCCTCGTTGACGTTGTTGAGCGTGGTATCGCCGACCTGCTGGAGGACGCCGTTGCGCGCCTGCCAGAGCGGTGTGGCATCGGAATTGGGCAGGAGCGGGCTGTGCCAGGCGGAGTTATCGCCACTCTGAAAGTCCGTCTGGAGCAGGATGGTGCCGCTGGCCGCGGGCAGGCTCGGGACGGCGGCGCGCTGCGCCGGCGGGGTATAGCCGCTGGGCGGGGGCACCCAGTGCGGATTGGCCTGCACAATGATGCTGGGTCCCGTGCCGGCGCCGGCGGCGTGGGGGGTAGTCGCGAAGGCGACCCCGGCCACACTTCCGAGCCCGGCCAGCAGGACGGCGGCTGCGGTGGCCATTTGCCATTTTTTCATGAGCTGGGTTCTCCTTTGCTGAAGGGACTGAGCCCTCGAACGATGTGACCGGTCAGCCGCGTGTCTGGACCGGTGCTGATTCCCCTGCCTGGCTGCTGCCAGGTGCTGCGTGCGACCCGGCAGCGCAACAACACCACCGAAAACGCAGCCGGCAAGGGGAGCACTATCCCGGCAGCGCGCTGCCGGGGTGATACCGCGGTCATGCGCCAAACCTACCGCTTGGCTCCCGGTGGGGGTCTTATTTAGCGTCCGACCCCCACTGATCCTTCGGGCAGGTTACTTTCGGACAGCCTTCCCAGTATACTGGACTGGGCGGCGCAGTGTCAAACATCCGAAGTCGCCAGTCGGCAGTCGTCAGTCGTCAGTTTTGGGATTAGGGTTGATTGACCCATCGCCAATCAAGCCCCGTGACTGGCGACTGCCGACTGCCGACTGGCGACTTCGGCGCAAGCCCGTCCCTGGCCGGCTGCTCTGCCTTCCTTGGTCCCTAGGCATAACGGATGGCCGGGGCCCCGGTTGCGCCGGCCAGGTCACAAATGCAGCAAAGATTGGTCAGCTGCAACGAAGTCCTGAGTGGCAAGTCCTGAGTTACAAGTGCGGACCGCCGGATTTTGGATTTTGGATTTTGGATTGGGAGACGCGGGGCTGGTGGCCCAGCGCCCGTCAACTCAAAACTCAAAACTCAAAAATGTGCCTGCGGCACCGCTGCGCGAGCAAAACTCGTCCTGACCCCTGACCCCTGACCCCTGACCGCTAGCCTGCGTCAGCGCCGCATGAAGACGATGGCGCGAAAGGCGAGGCTGAGCAGGCGGGGGTCGTTGCCGACCTGCACCGGAGGCTCCGGGGCGGCCAGGGTCAGGCGATGCTCGCCGGGGGCCAGGGTGAGCGCGACCTGGCGGGGGCCGCCGGGCGGCAGGGCCACCGCCCCGGCGGCGATTTCTTGTCCGTCGAGGCTGACGCGCAGCGTGCGCGGCACCGCCACGGCATAGGTGTCCAGGGTCAGTGTGTAAGCCCCGGCGGCCGCCGGTGGCACGACGACACGGAGGGTCGCGCTACCGCGGGTCCAGCGCCAGCGCGTGCCGGTGCTGTCGTGCTCAGGATCGTACCAGCCGTCCTCCAGGATGGGGATCGGCTGGCGCTGGGCCGTGGCGGGGACCGTGTAGACGGTCAGCTCGTCGCTGGGCACGCCGGGCCCCCCGAAGACGGCCCGCAGCACCTGCGGCAGGGTGCCCGCCTGCGGATCGTCGCCCAGGGGATGCACAACGACATAGCGGACGCCGTAATAATCCATGGCTTCCAGCGCCGTCGCGGCCAGCGTGGGGCTGATGATATCCGGCCGGAAAGCGGTCGGATCGGCCTGCGTCAACTGGGCGATGCCGGGGGTGTCGCTGGCAAAATCATACGGGTAGTGGCGCGAGATATAGCCGCCGACCATGGGGTGCTGGTCGATCGCCTGGTGGAACATCGCGGGCGCCCCCCAGGTGGCATAGGGCAGCTCCAGCACGGCGCCGCACCCGGACGGCGGCGCGGCCACGGCGGCGCGGCAGGGCGCGGGCTGCGTAGCCAACTGACGGAAGAACGCGGCATTCTCCGGCTGGATCAGGGGCCGTGGCAGGCCAAAAAATTCGACGATGGCCAGCAGCCCGGCGAGCGCGGACAGGCCCGCCCGCCCCCGCGGCGTGCGCAGCCGGGCCTGCCCGGCGGCCAGGCCCTGGGCCGCCAGCAGGGCCACGCAGAGAGCCAGCAGGGTGGCGAAGCGCAGGGGCACGCGCATGGCGGCCGCCCCCGGCAGGTGCAGGATCGCCGCATACGGCAACGGCAGCCCGGTGGCCCGGTTGGCGACGATCAGGGCCGGGCCCAGGGCCAGCACGGCGAGCGCCAGTCCGACCAGGGCCCAGAGCCGGAGACTCCGCCGCCGGGGGCCGCGGCAGAGCGCGACGGCCGCCCCGGCGAGCGCCAGCACCGTCCAGCCGAAGCCGAGGTTGGCGCCGTGCAGCGCGTCCGGCGCATTGCTGTCCGCGTGCCCGGGCAGGGGCAGGAAGAAGGCGAGCAGATCTTCCGAGCCGAAGAAGATCACGGCATTGATCGTCGGCGTGGGCGTGATGTCGAGGTTGGCGCCGCTGCCGAGCTGCT
The DNA here is from genome assembly GCA_035310405.1 of Chloroflexia bacterium. Taxonomy (GTDB): domain Bacteria; phylum Chloroflexota; class Chloroflexia; order QHBQ01; family JAICKM01; genus JAICKM01. The sequence goes on from DATGEF010000595.1 coordinate 2,614, forward strand.
CGCGGACCAGCACCGCGAGCAGCGGGCTCAGGGCCAGCAGCGCCAGGCCGCCCACCAACAGGGGCCGGCCCAGCCACCGCGTAGCCGGCCCGCGGCCGGATGCACGGGCCGTGGCCCAGAGCTCTAGCGCGCTATAGACGGCGGTAAAGACGAGCAGGCTGACGAACCAGTACCAGATGGCGAGCGCGGAGCCGGCCAAAGCCAGGCCGGCCGCCACGAGATAGGCGGGATGGCCGGGCGGCAGCCCCAGCGCGCGGAAGCCGCCGCCCCGTAACAGCAACCCGATATAGAGCGGCATCCAGAAGACGCTGACCAGCTCGGCCTGTCCCTGGTTGAAGGCGGCGCCTAGGGGCGGGCAGCAGGCGAAGAGCAGCCCGGCGACGAAGGCCGGGGTCACGTCCAGGCCGAGCACGCGCGCCAGCCAGTAGGTGGCCAGCCCGGCCGCGACCAGGTTGCCCAGCAGCAGCAGGTTGAAGGCCGGGATCAGGCCGAACACGAGCTGCAGCGGCAACGACACGATCGCGGAGAAGATATTCAGCGCGTGATAGACCAGCGGCACGCCACCGGGATAAAAGATGCTGTAGGTGTAATAGGGCGATTGGTGCAGATCCAGCAGCGCCGTGCGCACCCAGGCGAAGTTCCAGATATGGGGCCAGAGGTCGCTGCCCCGGCTCAAGACCAGGTGATCGCTCAGGACGAGCGGCAGCGGCCAGGTGAAGCCCAGGATCAGCCCGCCGTAGGCCAGCGCCAGCAGCAGCGGCCGCGCGAGGCGGGCGGGGACACGGCTCATGGTGCGCGCGCCAGAGCGATCGCGTCATAGCCCAGGCTGAGGCGGCGCCGGTCGCCGCGCGGCTGGATCGCCGGCTCCAGGGAGGCGAGGCCGACCAGGTGCTCGCCGGCGCTCAGCATCAGCGGCACCCGCACCGGGCGGCCGGGCGGCAAGGCCACCGCCTGGCGGGCGAGCTCCTGGTCGTCGAGCGTGACGACGAGCGTGCGCGGGCTGGCCACTGCATAGACGGTCAGGGCCAGGGTATAACGCCCCTCCGTGCCGCGCGGCACCACGATGCGCAGCGTGGCGCGGGCGTCCGTCCAGCGCCGGGGCGCGCCCGCGGCATCATGCTCCGGCGCGTACCAGTTTTCGCCCAGAAACAGGAAGGCGCGATCCTGCGGCACTGGGGGCACGGTGTAGACGGTCAGGTCGCCGGAGCGCACGCCGGGGCCCGGGAAGAGCCGCTGCAGGGTGCGTTGGAGCGCCGGCGCCGGGTGGTAGTCGGCCAGCGGGTGGACGACGACGTAGCGCACCCCGTAGTAGTCCATCGCGCGCAAGGCGATTTCGCCGGGCGCGGGGGTTACAATATCCCCGCCGAGACTGGTGGGATCGGCATTCACCAATTGGGCCACGCCCGGGGTTTCGTCGACGAACGGGTAGGCATAATGGCGTGACGTGTAGCCACTAATCATGGGATGGTGATCGATCGCCTGGTGAAACATGCCCGGCGGGATCCAGGTGATCTGGGGGAGCTCCAACACGGCATCGCAGCGCGACAACGGCTCCTGCACCAGGCCATTGCACGGCGAAGGGTGGGCCGCCAATTGCTGAAAAAACGGCTGGACGTCCGGCGCGATCAGCGGGCGGGGCACGGCGAAGAACTCGATCCCGGTGAGCACCACCGCCAGGACGGCCGGGGCCGCCCGTGCGGCGGGCGCCCGGATGCGGCCCTGGATCGCCGCGAGCCCATGGGCGGCCAGCACCGCCAGGCATAAGGCCAGGCCCGTGCAGAAGCG
>DATGEF010000596.1:0-3371 GCA_035310405.1 Chloroflexia bacterium
CTGCTCCAGGGCCGCCTGGCCGTGCTGCTCGACCGGCTCCGGGCGAGCGGCGTGCCAGCGGCGCAGATTGCGCCGGTGGCGGCCGCGCTTGACGCGTTGCTCGCGGCGATCGTGGCGGCCGAAGCTCAGGTGCCCATCCAGGGCTGGGTGGCCGCCCTACGCGCCGCCCAGCAGTGCCGGCCCCTCGTGCGCGCGCTCCTGGCGGCGGGGCGGGCCGCCCCGCCGGGCCACGGCCATGCCGACCCGGTGTTCGTCAGCCAGGCACTCTGGGTCTGGCTGCTGACGGAGGCCGAACTCTATTGCAAGGTCCAGATCATCCACCAGGGCCTGGCCCTGCGGGACATCGACCAGCTTGACGAAGATAACGACGCCGAGCTGATCGATTTCACCGGCCATGTCGGCGAGGAGTTGACGCGCCAGATCGCCGCGGCCGAGCGAGAGGTACTCGCGGTCTGGCCGGGCGATCGCTATCGGCTCTACCGCCTGCTGCACACCAGCTTGCACCGGCTGTGCAACTACACCCGCGGCCGCGGCTGGATCGAGGAGGCCGGGGCGTTCAAATATCGGATGCACCTGGCCCATATGTACGGCCTCCATTACTATGTCTGGTCCTGGCACGCGCCCGGCCCGCGCGAAAGCCGGCGGCTCCGGGACCGGGTCGGCGACTGGGTGGCGGCCCTGGGCCGCTTACTGATCGATCGCTTCTACTGGCTGGTGGCCGGCTTCGGCTATCGCCCGTTGCGCGCCCTGGTGATCAATAGCCTGGTCGTGACCGCGTTTGCCGCCCTCTACTGGCAGCTGAACCTGCTCTGTGTGTTCTATACGGCCGGCGGCACGGTGTCTGCCCAGCAGTGCCAGCCCGTCAGCTTTCCCCAGGCACTCTACTTCAGCGCGCTGGCCTTCTTCCTGGCCGCGATGGGCGAAGTGTTGCCCCGGCCCCTGCTCGGCCAGGCCCTGCTGGTGCTGGAAAGCATCTGGGGCTTCCTCAATGTCTCGGTCGTGATCGCCGTGATTCTCAGCCGGCAAGCGGGGGGCGATTAGCCGGTGCCGCCTCCCGCGTCCGCCTATTCGGCGACCTGGTTCGCGACCTTTTTGCAGCCGATCGCGCCGGAGCAGACCGCGGCGGAGATCGCTTTCGTCGCCCGGCAGGTGCCCGCCCCGGCCTATCATACGCTGTTGGACCTCTGCTGCGGGCCTGGGCGCCATGCCCGCCCACTGGCGGCCGCCGGCTACCAGGTGACCGGCGTGGACTGGAGCGCGGACGCGCTCGCCGCCGCCCGCCGCCACCCGGCGCCGGGGCTGGTCTATCTCCAGCACGATATGCGGCAGTTGCGGGACCTGCCGGGCACCTTCGACGCCGTCATCTGCCTCTGGCAGAGCTTCGGCTATTTCGACCCGGCCACGAACGCCGATATCCTGCGCCAGATTCACGCCAAGCTCGCCCCGCAGGGCCGCCTGATCCTCGACCTCTATCACCGCGACTTCTTCGCCGCCCACCAGGGCCTCCAGCTGCTGACCCGCGCCGGCCGGACGATCCGGGAGACCAAGGCCCTGGCCGGCACCCGGCTGACCGTGACGCTCGACTACGGCCCCGACCAGCCCGCGGATCACTTTGCCTGGGAGCTCTATACGCCCGCCGAGCTCATCGCCCTGGCCGCCGCCCAGGGCTTCCACTGCCGGCTGGCCTGCACCGGCTTCGACGAAGCCCAGCCGCCGCACGCCACTGTCCCCCGCATGCAATTGGTGTTTGAGCGGACGGATCGTGACCAGTGACAATCGAGTTTTGAGTTTTGAGTTTTGAGTTTTGAGTTGAGACGCGTGGCCAGTGACCAGTGACCAGACGAACGACTGCCTACTGCCTACTGCCTACTGCCTACTGCCAAGGAGCCATCCATGCCTGGACCGAAACCGGTGGTACTGATTATTCTCGACGGCTGGGGGATCAACCCCAACCCGCGCGCCAACGCCGTGGCGCAGGCGCAGACGCCGACCCTGGACCGGCTGTACGCCACGTGCCCGCATACGCAGCTGGACGCCTCGCAGCAGGATGTCGGCCTCCCGGACGGGCAGATGGGCAACTCGGAGGTGGGGCACCAGAACATGGGGGCGGGCTTCGTGGTCTACCAGGAGCTGACCCGCCTCGACCAGGCGATCGCTGATGGCTCGTTCTATACCAACCCGGTGTTGCAGGCCGCCTGCGCCCATGTGCAAGCCCACCGCAGCACCCTGCACCTCTTCGGCCTGCTGGGCCCCGGTGGGGTCCACAGCCATTGGGCGCACCTCTATGCCCTGCTGGAGCTGGCCAAGCGGGCGGGCATCGACCGGGTCGTCTACCAGGCCTTCACGGACGGCCGCGACACCCCCCCGCAGAGCGGCCTGGGCTTCATGCGCAGTGTGCTCGACCAGATGGCCACGATCGGCGTCGGCCAGGTCGGCACGGTCAGCGGGCGCTATTACGCCATGGACCGCGACAACCGCTGGGACCGCGTGCAGAAAGCGTACGACGCGATCGTCCACGGCCAGGCCCCCCACGCCGAGTCGCCCCTGGCCGCCATCCAGCTCGCCTACGATAATGGCGTCACCGACGAATTCATCGTGCCTACCCTGGTCGACGGCCCGTCCCCGGCGCCGCTGCTGCGCGATGGCGACGCCGTGATTTATTTCAACTTCCGCGGCGACCGCGGCCGGGAGCTGACCCGCGCCATCGTGGTCGACCACTTCGACCGCTTTGACCGCGGCCGCCCGCTCCAGGATCTTTATTATGCCACCCTTACACGCTACGAAGAGGGGCTGCCCGTGGCGGTGGCCTACGACTCGCTGGAGGTCAAGGCGCCGCTGGCCAAAGTGCTCAGCGACCACGGGCTGCGGCAATATCACTCGGCGGAGACCGAGAAATATGCCCATGTCACCTTTTTCTTCAATGGCCGCCGGGAGGAGCCCTACCCCGGCGAAGACCGCGTGTTAGTCCCCTCGCCCAAAGTCGCGACCTACGACCTCCAGCCGGAGATGTCGGCCCCGGCGCTGACCGACGCCCTGTTGGAGCGCATCGGGCGCGGGGTCTATGACTTCATGGTCGTCAACTACGCGAACGGCGACATGGTGGGCCACAGCGGCATCCTGCCCGCCGCGATCCAGGCCGTGGAGACGGTCGACCGCTGCCTCGGCCGGGTGGTGCCGGCGGTGCTGGCGCAGGGGGGGGTGGTGCTGATCACCGCCGACCACGGCAACTGCGAGCAAATGGAAGATTATGCAACGGGGGAGCCGCACACCTACCACACCCTCAACCCGGTGCCGTTCCTGCTCGTCGCGCCCGAGGGCTCACCGCTGCGCCAGGTCCGCCTGCGGCCCGGCCGCCTCTGTGACGTCACGCC
>DATGEF010000597.1:0-10368 GCA_035310405.1 Chloroflexia bacterium
ACCGGACTCTCACACGCACACCTTCGCGGATGATATCGCCACGTTCCGCACGAATTACATCCATCACGCCGACGCCATATCTACAGGGTCGGTGGAGCGAGGACCGGATACTGGGCACGCGGCATGGCGGCTATCAGCTCACCGCGGTATCGAGCACGGCCACGGGCGATGCCTGGGCCGCCGGCACGAAGGGGATGACGCTGAAACGCACCGGCCCGACCGACTGGCTAGAGGTTACGACTCGGACGACCGACCCGCTGCTTAGCATTTTCGCCATTTCCGGGGAGGAGGCATGGGTCGGGGGCGTTGGCCCGCACCTGCATTACAGCGGTGGGCAGTGGCTGCGGATACCCAGGCCACCGCTGACCAGCCCACTGAAACGCATCTGGATGCTATCCAGTGATGAAGGCTGGGCGGTAGGCACAGTAGGAACAATCCTCTATTACGCGCATGGGAACTGGGTGCAGGTGCCCTCTGTGACGGACCAGACGCTGAACGATCTGTACATGGTATCGCCAAACGAGGGTTGGGCCGTCGGTGAACAAGGCACGATCCTGCATTATCAGGACGGCACCTGGCAGCCTTACAGTCCCTAAAACCTTGTGCAACTGGCGGGCCAAATTGGCGAAGTCCGCTATTTTCGGCATCCCGGGCCCAGGGTCTAAAGTATGCTGTAGCGGTTCGGGAGTATAATCGAAGCGGGACCATGGCGGCCGGGATCACACCGGAGAACACCGTGTTCCCTGTCCCGCGGCCCGGTGATTCAACGGGAGTGGCCCTTGTGGCCACGGGGATCGCCGCCGTGGTGCAGGCTATTCGCAGCGGCACAACCGATCGGTTGAAAGGCTCCACTGGCCCATGAGATCGGCAGAACTGGGAAGACGCATTAGATCGGCCGGACTGGGAACACTCCTTGGAGCGCTGCTCAGTGCGGCAGCGTATTTTCTGTATATTGTCGTGCTGCATGAGCCGGGCTCCGGGTTTTACGCATTCGCGGCGCTTGTTTTCTTGGGCTGTCCGCTTGTTGCGGGGATTAGCGCGCTGGCCCTGGCTCCGCGATACCGGCCCCTGGGATTCCTGGCCGGCAGTAGTCTGGTCTTCGGCCTGACTCTGCTGTTGTTTATCGCAACCTACGTGGTACTTCCGGAGTTCGACCGCGCCAACGTGCAGTTGCCCGCCGCGTGCGACGGGTTCCATGGGGTGCTCGACCTGCCGTCCCGACTGAAATACGCGCTGCCCGACGGGCAAGGAGGCGTGCTACTCGCGGAGAGCGCCGAGTCGGTCGTGGCGGCCACGATTGACGGGCATCAGTCGCCATTTGCAAGCACCGCCTACCTCGTCCGCAAGCGCGATAACGCCGTCCTGGCCCGCATGCCGTTCCCCAACGATGTGGTAATGGCCGCGATTCAAACGGGCACGGTATATCTATACAACGACAAGTTAGGATATCCCCTCAAGGAGCGCTCCGGCGAACATGAGGATACCATCTTGCTGATCGATAATTACGGCGGGCTGACCGAAACAGACAGACCCATCATCGGCCTCACCTCCTCGGGCCACTGGTACTTTGAGACGACGGCGGTGGTATCCATCTGGCATAGCGATGGCACGGTCCAATCGCGGCCCCACCTGCAAATGAACGGCATCGCGCGGGGCTGCTACGTCTCGGGCTTGACGGGCGAGGTGATTCCTCTCGGGCCGCGCCGCTAACGCAGTGATTGCGCACCCGAGAAGCGAAAGTCCGCCGCGGTGAGCCCGGTGGCCAGCCGCGTGGATTGGAATCGCGGTTCGGTAGTTTTAACTCAGGACTTTCCACTCAGGACTTCTTGGGCGGGGCGTTGTAACGTCGCCGCCCCCGGCCGCGTATTTTGGGGGTAGGAGGTACAAACCGATGCGCAACACACCCTGGTATTGGTGGCCGGTGGTCGCCCTCTGGCAGCTCGTCACCGGGCTCCTGGCGCTCACCGGGCGGCTCGTGGCGGTGATCCTGGGCCTGATCCTCATCCTTGTGGGCGCCCTGCTCACCCTGACCATCGCCGGCGCGGTGCTCGGCATCCCGCTGGTCCTGATCGGCCTGCTGCTGGTCGCCCGCGGCATCTTCTAGCCGGTCCCGGCTGCGTGATCCACCCGTGCGTGCGGATGCGCCTTTAGACGGGGTGCCGCTACGTCCAGCGGGCACGCCAGATCCGCCCCCAGCCGCTTCCCCGCGCCGCCCCGTGCGCCGATAATAGCAGAAGATACCCCATCCGCGGAGCGGGCGGCAGTTCAGGGAACCGCACGTAACTAACCATCCTTTGCTTCGCGTCGCTTCGTGTTCTTCGTATGCTTCGTGGATGGATAATTACGCCCGACGCCCTTAAACTAGAGGACAGCACCATGACGAACCGGCCGATCTATACTTATAACTGGAAAGACTACGCCATTGCCAACCCGGCGGGGTACTTCGACCTGGCCACGGCCGATACCGGCGCCGTGCCGGTGCGTCTCTTCTTCACCCCGGCGTTGCTCGCCGCGGCCGAAGACGGGCTCTACCCGCAGATCGTCACCGCCACGCGCTTCCCGGGCGTCAAGTTGGTCGCCATCACGCCTGATGCGCACTTCGGCTATGGCGTGCCGGTCGGCTCGGTCATCCTGACCGACAGCACGGTCGCCATGGGGCCCGTCGGCTACGATATCGGCTGTGGCATGATCAGCGCGCGCTCGGCGGTGCCGGTGGATGCCGCCACGCCGGCGCAGCGGCTCGCCTTCAACCAGGCCGTGATGGCACGCGTGGAGATGGGCGCCGGCGGGTTGAGCAAGACGGCGCTGCGCAACGTCGGCGAGAAGGAATTCGAGAAGCTGGTGCGTGGCGGCGCCGATTATTACATCGCCAAATATGGGGCGCGGGTGGACCGCAGCCGGGCCGAGCGCAACCGCATCCCCGTGGACGACCCGTGGGTGATCCCCTGGGGCGGCAAGGGCCGGCCCGAGCGCGGCATCTCGCAGCTGGGCTCGCTCGGCGGCGGCAACCATTTCATCGAGTTGCAGCGCTGCGAGGAAACCGGCACCCTCTTCGTGCAGGTCCATAGCGGCAGCCGCGGCTTTGGCCATGGCCTGGCGACGAACTACTTCGAACTGGCCCGCGCCGAGAATCCGCGTCTGCCCCACCTGGACCAGGGCTACTTCACGCCCGACTCGGTCCACTACCGCAGCTATCTCAACGCGGTGGCCGCGGGCGGCAACTTCGCGATCATCAACCGGCTGATCCTCTTCCAGCAGCTGGCCGAGGCTTTCCGCACGGTCTTCGGCGCCGATCTGGAGCTGATCTATGAGATCAGCCATAACCTGGTGCAGCGCGAGTGGCACCCGGACTATGGCGACGTCTGGGTCCACCGCAAGGGCGCCACCCGCGCCTTCCCAGCCGGGCACCCCGGGCTGGCCGGCACGATCTGGGCCGACCAGGGCCACCCAATCCTGATCCCCGGCAGCAACCGGGACTACAGCTTCATCCTGCGGCCGCTGCCGGGCGCGGTGCGTAGCGGCTATTCGGTGAACCACGGCGCGGGCCGCCGACTGTCGCGCTCCGCCGCCAAGCGGGAGTTGGACCAGGAGCGGGTCAACCAGCTCTACCGCGCGGACGGCATCGTCGTCAACGCCGATAGCGATGTCCCCCTCGACGAGTCGGACGCCTGCTATAAGTCGGCCGCGGCCGTCGTCGACGCGGTCGTCGGCGCCGGGCTGGCCGAGATCGAATACCGGCTCTGGCCGCTGGCCTCGCTCAAAGGGCTGAATTAAGGGGTGAATTAGCGGTGTATGAGCGGCATGAAAACGAGCAATATTTCTTCGACCCGCCGACCTTGCACGCCCTGGCGACCGCCGTGGCCGGGTTCGCGAATCCCTGCTGCCTGTGCGCCCCATTGCTCGGCCAGGAGCTGGCGCGCCGCGGCGTGCCCGTGCGGATTCTGGACATCGACGCCCGCTTTGCCGGCGTGCCGGGCTTCCGCCGCTATGACCTCTACAAACCCACCTGGCTGGGCGAGGAATATGGCCTGATCGTCTGCGATCCGCCCTTCTTTCGCGTCTCGCTCGCCCAGCTCTTCACCGCCATCCGCCTGCTGAGCCGCAACGACTACCGCCAGCCGCTGCTCGTCAGCTACCTGGTGCGGCGAGCGAGCAATCTGCGGGGCACCTTTGCCCGCTTCGACCTCCAGCCGACCGGCTACCGCCCCGGCTACCAGACGGTCCAGGGCGTCGAGCGCAACGCGATCGAGTTCTTCGCCAACGTGCCGCTGGCCTTCCCCTAGCCGCCCGCTTTTCTCCCCGCTTTTTGGCCCGCTGCTTATCCCGCTGCGGGCTTCCCCCGCCCCGGCCTTTTTGCTTTACTTGCAGTACGTGTTGCGCCGCCGGGCTCGCTGGCAGGCCCTGGTGCCGGCGGCGCGGCACTGGTCTTCGCTGGCTCCGGGCCAGCTTCGGGCTCGTGTACGCGGATGCGGCTAGGTTCCACGATCCATAGCTGGTTATCAAGCGGCATCTGGGCCAGCGCCTGTAGAAACTGGTTGACCAATCGTTCCAGCAAAGGCAGGCTCGGATTGCGGGGCACTCGTATGACCACGATGCCACCGACCTGCGCCGGCGGGAAGCGTGTGACATCCGCGAAATCCAGGTCCAATGTCACCAGACAACGCTGCTCGACAGCACAAACCGCGTAGATCTGCTGGTCGGGAGAACCTTGCAGCCCTTCCATGCGAACTGTTTGTACATCATGTCCTTGCGCCTGGAAAACTTGCTGAGTACGGGTTCCAAAGTTCTCGTCGAGCTTGAACCTCATCCAGGAACCTCGGTCAGGATCTCCACAAAACGTTCGCGGGCCATCTCCGCACCATAGGCAATGGCCGCACGGACATCCTCTTCGGCAAGTTGTGGATACTCTTCTAAGATCTCACCGATGTTCAGGCCGCTGGCGAGCAGATCCAGGATCAGCGAGACCCAGATGCGGGTGCCGCGGATGCACGGCTTGCCAAAGCAGACGTTAGGATCGACGGAAATGCGTTGCAGCAGGGGATTCATGCTTGCTCCTCGTTTTCGCTCAGGCTTGCGATCTACCTGCAGTGTACAGCGTTTTTGTATACGGGGCAACATGCTCCCATAATCGAGCGGAAGATAGCGCTGGAAACTCGGCCCACCGGCGCCCGCCGCATTGACCCTGATTGGTGACGCATGCTATAATGGCGGCCGATACACCCGCTCATGACCTCAGGCCTTGCATGTGAACATATCGCGCCCTGCCACGTGGGCTTCCGTGCTCCAAACCGTCTTTCCGCTTGCCTCGGCTGAGGGATCCAGCGTGGGGGCGCGCATGCTTCCGGCCCTGCTGGCCCTGGGGGGGGCCTTCGTCGCCAGCAGCGTGGGTCGCGCGCTCTTCCTCAGTGCGCTGCCCGTGACGGCCATCCCCTATAAGTTCCTGCTCCCGGCCTTCGGCATCGTGCTCAGCATGGTCCTCTATCACAAAGGCGCCGGGCGCTACCGGCTCGACCGGCTCAACCGGGCCGTGCGGGGCGGGCTGCTGGCCGGCACTGTGCTGATCTGGATCCTGCTGGTGAGTCCGTCCGGGCATAGCCTCGCCGTGCTGGCGGGCGCGGTCAGTTTCTTCGAGATCATGGCCGCCCTGATCACGGCGCAGGTCTGGTTCACCGCCAGCACGCTGCTGCAAGGGCGCGAAGACAAGCGGCTGTTTGGCCTGGTCGGCGGCACAACGGCGATCGCCAGCACCGGCGCGGGCGCCCTGCTGCTCCTGTTGGGGCCCTGGGTCACACCGGAAGCCTTCCTGCTCGCCGTCGTCGGCGCCCTGGCCGGCAGCCTGGTCACCGGGCGGCACGCCCCGCCCCTGCCCCCGCCGGCGCCCGCCGGCACCCGGTCCCCACGCCGGGGCTTCGCCATCCGCGACGACCTGCGGGCCCTCGGCCGGGCGCCGCTCGTGCGGACGCTCACTGGGATCGTCAGCATGATGGCGCTCGTCGCCAGCCTGACCACCTACCAGCTGGATCTGGCCCTCAAAGCCCTGGCTCCCGTCCCGGCCGCGCAGCTGCTGGCCGCCCTGGGCCTCCTCCAGCTCGGCACCGGGCTGGGGGCCTGCGCGGTGCAGGTCTATCTCACCAACCGGCTGATCGACCGGGTCGGGGCCGTCGCCGCTTTACGCCTGATGCCGAGCGTCAGCGCGCTCGGGGCGGCGGTCATCCTGCTGACCGGCGGTCCCCTGGCGATCGTCGCCCTGGCGCAGGGCGCCGCCCTGGTGCTGCGCTATACGCTTAACGACGTCGCCCTGAACATGCTCTTTGTGCCGCTCGCCGCCGACCAGCGCCGGCGGGCGCGGGCGATTCTCGATAGCATCGTCGTCCCCCTGGTGTTTGGCGCCGCCGGGCTCGCTTTCTTCTGGGTGCCGGCGATCGCGGCCTGGGCCATCGCCGCCTGGTCGCTGCCCGCCCTGGCGGTGATCGTCGGCTGGCGGGTGCTGGTCAGCCATGTGCGCCAGCCCTATCTGCTGGCGCTGACCGACAATGTGCAAAAACGGCGCTTCACCGCCGATGACCAGGCGATCGATATCTCCCCCGCCACCGCGCCGGTCTTGATCAATGCCTTGCAACACCCCGATGAGCTTCAGGTGCTGCATGCCTTGCAGCTCCTGGCCAATGCGCCCAAGCTGAATTGGGATGCCCATGTCGTCACGTTACTCGACCATCCCTCGACGGCCGTCCGCATCATGGCCGTCCACTACCTGGGACGCCCGGACAACACCGCGTACGCCGAGCCGATCGCGGCCCTGTTTACGACCGCCGAGGAGCCGGTCCGCGCCGCCGCGATCGAGGCTTTCTGCGAGCTGAACGGCCCGGACGCCCTGGCGCGTGTCCGGCCGTTTCTGCAGGAGTCCAGCCCCCGCCTGCAAGGGGCGGCCGTCTTTGGCATGATGAAGTACGGGGGCCTGTATGGCATGCTGGACGCGATGGGCCAGTTCAAGCGGCTGCTGGCCAGCAGTGATCCGGCCAGCCGCCTCGAAGGGACCCGCGTCCTCGGCGCCCTCCAGGTGCAAAATTATTATCCCCGGCTCCTGCCGCTCCTGGAGGACGACGCCATCGACGTCCAGATCGGCGCCATCCGGGCGGCCGGCCAGATGGGCAGCCAGGAGCTCATCCCCTTTTTGGTGCGCAAACTGGCCCAGAAGGCGACGGCCGCGGCGGCGGCCGTCGCCCTGGCGCAATACGGGGCCACCATCGCGCCCGCCCTCGGCCTGCTGCTGAGCGATGCGCGCGAAGCCCCCGCCATCCGCGAGCAGATCCCGAAGATCCTCCGGCGCATCGGCACGCCGGCGGCCGTCGCCATCCTGGCCGATCATTTGTCTGACCCCACCCCGGCCATCCGCACCGAGATTCTGCGCGCCCTGGTCCGCCTGCGTCTGGTGGCGCCCGGCCTGGTCCGGCCCGACGCCCTGCAGGAGGTCCTCGCGGCCGAGATGCGGGCGGCCTATACCCTGGCCGGCCTGCAGGCCGATCTGGGCCCGGCGGCCGCGGAGCCCCTGCTCAGCGACGCGATCGCGGCGCGGCGCGAGCAGGTGCAGGATCGGATCTTTTTAGTGCTGAGTATCCTCTATCCGGACCAGCCGATCGAGTCGGTGCGGCGGAGCGTGGACTGGATCGAAGGGCCCATGCGCACGCAGGCACTCGTCCTGCTGACCCATCTGATCACGCGCGAGGTCCGGGATCTGTTGCTGCCGCTCATCGAGGGCGCGCCGGCCCAGGTCGTGGAGATTGCCCACAAACGCCTCGGCGTGCCCAGCAAGCCGTTGGCCACCCGGCTGGAAGAGTTGGCGCAGAGCCCCGACCCGTGGCTGCGCGCCTGTGCGGTCTATAGTATTGGCACCCATCAGCTGCACGAGCTCGCCGGTACAGTCCAGGCGGCCCTCGCCGATGACGATCCCGTGGTGCGGGAGACGGCCCACGGGGCCCTGGGGAGTAATCACATGAGCTTATCGACGATCGAGCGGGTGCTGTTCCTGCGCGGGGTTGACCTGTTCAGCGAAGTCCACAGCGAAGACCTGGTCCACGTCGCCCAGATCGCCCAGGAGGTCAATTTCGCCGCGGGCGAGACCTTCATCAAGCAGGGCGATATCGGCGATTGCCTCTACATCATCCTCGACGGCGAGGTCCAGATCAGGATTGCGGGCCTCGGCGCGATCGCCGAGCGCCACCCCAAGAGCATCATCGGCGAGATGGCCATCGTGTCCCGGACGCCGCGCACGGCCGACTGCATCGCGGCCACCGATACCACCGCGCTCAAAATCGACCACGCGGATTTCTGGGAGCTGCTCGGCGAGAAACCGCAGCTCGCCTACGGCGTCATCCGGGTGCTCGCCCACCGCCTCGACGAAGCCGTCAACAACCTGCACAAGCGCGGGCATGCGCTGAGCGAGGAGTCGGCGGCGGGATGAGTCGCGTCACTCGTCCCGCCCTTCGAGCGTCACGAGGCGCGCCTTCACGGTGTGGAGTTCATTGGTCAAGCCCAGCACCTGGAGGTGCAGGGCGGCCAGGTCGACCCCCCCGGGGGCGCGCCGGCTCGCGGCCGCCGCCCGCACCAGCGTGCTCAGATATTTCCCTTGTTTGCGGCTGGACCCGGCCAGCTCCAGCAGCAGGTCGGCGGCATCGTCATCCAAAATCACGGTTACACGTTTGGCCATCGCAACTCCCGTCAGACAAGCGCACGATCCGGCGCGATCAAGTAATCAGGTAGAACAAGAGGCCCACCGCCAGGAGCAACAGCACCCCCGCTAGCAGATATTCGATCAGAATATTATGGGAAATCAGGTAGCTGTTGTGCATCCAGTAATAGCTGATCGCCCCGATGCCCCCGATCATGAGCACCACCGGAAAACAGGATTTACTCCCGCGCATCAAAGAGCCCTCCCCTGGCCGTCGCATAAGCTAACACGCGGGCTACTATAGCACACGCCGGATTAAGTGTCAATCGTTGGCGTATTATGGCAAAATAGCGCGCAGAATAGCGCGCAGAATAGCGCGCCGGGAAAAGTAGCACGAGAAAGAGCTTAGAAGATCTTAGAAAATTCACCCTCCCGGCGGCCGTTTTGTCGGCGCTTTTGTCAGTAGACCCGTAGTACCATAGTGACATGTAGCGCGCGAGTCCTAGGAAACCGCGTGCGAGATACCGGGTCCACCGGGTCGCTATTTTCACTCTCATCACTTACCCAGGAACAAGGAGATTGCAACTCATGAAAATGTATCGTCGCAGTCGCAGCCAGGTAGCCACCCTGGTCCTGCTCGCCCTGGTCGCCATGGCGAGTTGGAGCCTGCAGGGGTCTCAATCCGGCGCGACCCTCCCGGCCGCAGGGTCGGCCCGCATGGGCAATTCGTCGTTTAGCGCCCCCGCCGCGCTCGCCGGCGCCCCGGGCGTGGGAGTCAGCAACACCAGCCACCCGACCGTCGTCGGCCAGTCGTTAAAGAACGATGTCTCTCCCGCCCTGCGCGACATCAAGCCGGTGCCCCCGGTCGCCCGCGCCACCGGGCGTGAGGCCGACGACAAGGGCCTGCGCCTGCCGATCGTCGGCCACAAAGACGTCGCCGACTCGGTTGTCCAGACCGGCTTCGGGCCCCCGGGCGCCAGCGTCTCGCCGATGATCCCGTCGCCGACCGGCGGCTGGGATGGCATCAATATGGCCAACGGCTGCGGCGGCTGCCAGCCGCCCGACACCAACGGCCAGGTCGGCCCCAATCATTTCCTCCAGATGGTCAACTCGGCCTTCCAGATCTGGAACAAGAGCGGCACCTCGCTCTATGGCCCGGCCAATATCAACACCGTCTGGAGCGGCTTCGGCGGCCTCTGCGAGACCACCAATGACGGCGACCCGGTCGCCCTCTACGACCAGCTGGCCAACCGCTGGCTCGTCAGCCAGTTCGCCTTCGCCATCTCCGGCCAAAACCCGGTCGCCCCGTACTACCAGTGCATCGCCGTCTCGCAGACGGCGGACCCGACCGGCGCCTGGTACCGCTACAGCTTCCTGATGAGCAACAACGCCTTCCCGGACTATCCGAAGCTCAGCGTCTGGCCGGATGCCTATTACATGACGATCAACTCCTTCCCGGATGCCGGCGGCAACCCGACCGGGATGCCCTATGCCTTCAACCGCAGCCAGATGCTCACCGGCGCCGCCACGACCTTCCAGACCACCGGCGGCTCCAGCGACGTCCTGCTGCCCTCCAACGTCGACGGCACCACCCTGCCGCCGGCCGGCGCGCCGGCCTATTTCCTGGGCCTGGGCAGCGGCCTCGACTTCTATAAGTTCCATGTCGATTGGAACAACTCGGCCAACACGACCTTCACCGGCCC
>DATGEF010000598.1:0-13636 GCA_035310405.1 Chloroflexia bacterium
CGCCGGCATGTTGACCCGGCTGGAGTTCGGGGTCGCGGTGCCGCCCGACGCCGAGACGAATCCCCAGGCGCCGCTGGCGGTACAGGTGCCGTCCTATCGCAATGACGTCACCATCCCGGCGGACCTGGTGGAGGAAGTGGCGCGCATGATCGGCTACGACCGCGTGCCGGAAACGCTGCTCTCGGGCCAGCTACCGCCGCAGTTCGTCAACTACCCGTACCGGGACCGCGAGCGGGCGCGCGACCTGCTGGCCGCCTGCGGCCTCGACGAGGTGATCACCTACTCGCCGATCAGCAGCGCGGCCCTCGCCCGGCTGGGCTCCCCCCGGCCGGGCGAGGACAGCCAACGGCCGTACCTGGCCTATGACGATCGACGGCCGATCCTGGCCATCGCCAACCCGTTGAGCAGCGAGCAGGATATCATGCGGCCGGCGCTGTTGCCGGGCCTGCTCGGCGCCCTGCGTACCAACCTGCGCCAGGCGGCACGAGTCTACCTGTTCGAGATCGGCAGCGTCTACTGGCCGGCCACGCCGGAGGAGATCGCCGCCCGCCAGGCGGCCGCCGCGGCCGGCCGCCGCCCGCCCTTGCTGCCCGGCGAAGCCGAGATGCCGGTCGAGCCGCGCCGGATCGGGGCGCTGCTGACCGGGCCGCGGGAGCCGCGGGCGCGCTTCACGCGCGCCGACGCCCCGGCCGCGCAGACCGACTTCTATGATGCCCGGGGCCTGGTGGAAACCTTGCTGGAGCATCTGGGCATCGGCGGGGTCGCATTCGAGCCGGTCGCCGCGCCCTGGTATCACCCGGGGCGGGTGGCCGGGGTCGTGCGGGGCCCGACCCTGCTCGGCGTGGTCGGCGAGCTCCACCCCCGCGTCGTGGACGCGGCCGAGCTGGGCGGCCGCCGCATCTATGCCGTCGACCTCGACCTTGACGCTCTGCTGGCCGCGATCCCGCAACGGGTCCGCTACCAGAGCATCAGCCGCTACCCGGCGGTGGCCCAGGACCTGGCGCTCGTGGTGCCGGACACCGTGCCGGCCGCGCGCGTGGAGGCGCTGCTGCGCGAGACGGGCGGCAAGCTGCTGACGGAGGTCACGCTCTTCGACGTCTACACCGGGCCGCCGGTGCCGGCCGGGCACCGCAGCCTGGCCTATGCCCTGACCTTCCAGGCCCTCGACCGCACGCTGGGGGAGGACGAGGTCGCCAAGCTGCGGACCAAAATCCTCAATCGCCTGCAGCACATGGTTGGCGCCCAACTGCGGATGTAGGGCGCGCCCTGGCCGCGCGGCCGCTTTGCTGGTATAATCGTGCTGGACACACCGGCCCGCTAGGCGAGGTACATCACGTCGAGGAACAGGCGGTTGATGATGATGACCTCGTGCTGGCGGGGCGGCAGGTCCGGGTGGTCGACCAGGTAGACGGTGGCCTGGGTCAGCGGCAAAAACTGGTCGCCCCCCAGCTGCAAGAAGTCGAACAGCACACTCCCGGCCCGCATGTGCAGGTGGGCGTGAAAGACGAACGGCCCCAGAAAGCCGTAGCAGGCGGTCGGCACCTTCTGCACAGCGGCAAATTCGACGCCGGGGGGCTTGACGCGGTGGGGGTCCGTGTACGTGGCGGCGTAGCGGATCTGCACCCGTCGCACCAGGGTGGGCACCCGGTTGGGCCCGCTCAGCTGCGCCGGATGCACCAACGGCGCAATGGTGCCGCCGTCGACGGTGACGAAGTCGCGCTCGGCGCTGTTCAGGATCTCGGTGACGCGCCGGAACGGCAAGGTCACGGTGCCCTGGACGACGACGTGTTCGGTAAAGAGCTCTATGGGGTGCGTTTGGGCGCCGGCGCCCTGACGATCGAGCATGGCTCAGGTCTCCCTTGAGTATGAGAAACGCGTGTGACACGGTCAAGCCCAGGTATTAACAAAGCGTATCTCCCCCCCCTGGTGACGGAAGGGACCGGCGGGGGCGAAATCGCCGTGCCGCTGGAGGTGCTGGCCCGCCGGCTGGGCCGCCCCCCGGACGAGATCGTGCGCCTCGACAGCGACGAGAACCCCTACGGCTGCTCCTTACGGGTGCTCGAAGTCCTGGGCAGCGCCGAATCCTTGCACCGGCCGGGCGACCCGGAAGCCCGGGATCTGCGGGCCGCCCTGGAGTCGTATGCGCTCTGTGCGCGGGACCGGATCACGATCGGCGCCGGCCCGGCCGAGAGCCTGGAGCGCGTGCTCCGGGTGCTGACCACTCCCGGCCAGGCGGTCGTCGTGCCCGGGCCGACCCGCCCCCTCTACGCCGCGGTGGCCGCGCGGCTGGGCCTGCGCGTCGTCACGGCCCCGCTGACCCGCACTTTCGACGTCGACGTCGACGCGCTGCTGCGCCTGCTGGAGGATCAACGCCCCGCCGCGCTGATCCTGCCGGCGCCCAACGACCCGACCGGCACGACGATCGGGCCGACCGAGGTCGTCCGCCTGCTGCGCACGGATCTGCCGGTGCTGGTCGACGAGTCGCTTTATGAGTTCGCGGGCCGCAGCGTTGCGCCCCTGGTCACCGAATTTGAGAACCTGCTGGTGCTCCGCGACTTCGCCGTCTGGGCGGGCCTCGGCGGCCTGCCGATCAGCTACACCCTCAGCGCCCGGCCCCTCGCCGCGCAATTACGCCAGGCGGCGGTCTTCGGCGGCGCCACCAGCGCCCCCGGCCGGGCCGCCCAGCTGGCCGCGCTGGCCTCGCTGCAAGACGTCGCCATGCTGCGCACCAATGTCCGGGCCCTGCGCCAGGAGCGCGGCCGCCTGTTCCGCAGCCTGCGCAAGCTCAACCTGCTCCAGCCCTTTCCCTCGGACGCCCATTTCCTCCTCTGCGCGATGACCCGGGGCAACGCGGCCGCGGTGCGCGACCACCTGGCCGACCATGACGGCATCATCGTCCGCGCCCTGGCCACCCCCGCCCTCCCCAACCACCTGCGCATCAGCGTCGGCCGGCCGCAGGACACCGATGCCCTGATGCGCGGCCTGCTCCGCATCGCCGAACAACATCCCCTCTGAATGCGGAATGCGGAAACCCGCAGGGTTCCCCTTGTGGGTTGTGGAGTGCGGAATACGCCGAACGCCGCGGGTCGGGAAGGGAGCCCGGAGGCGTGGCTAATGCCAAAATCCGCATTCCGCATTCCGCATTCCGCACTAGAGCGTCACGCCCTCGGCGGCCAGCAGCGCGCGTTGCTGGGCAAAGAGTTGGCGGATGCCGGCTTCGCCCACCCGGAGGAACTCGTCCAGGGTTGCCCGGCCGAAGCTGCCGTGCTCGGCGGTGGCCTGGAGCTCGATCAGCTCCCCGGCCTCGGTCATGACCAGGTTGCAATCGACCGCCGCCCGGGAGTCCTCGGCGTAGGGTAAGTCCAGCCGGACTTCGCCATCCACCAGGCCTACGCTGATCGCGGCGACCAGGCCGCGCACGGGTAAGGCGGTAGCGGCCGGCAGCCCGCCCGCCTGCCGGGTGTGCTGCAGGGCCAGTACGACGGCGACCGCCGCGCCGGTGATCGCGGCCGTGCGGGTGCCGCCGTCGGCGTCGATCACGTCGCAGTCGACCTGCAGCAGCACTTCGCCGAGCCGGTCGAGGTCGACCATTGCCCGCAGCGACCGGCCGATCAGGCGCTGGATCTCGGTGGCGCGGCCGTCAGGCTTCTGCAGCGGCCGGGCGATGCGCTGCGGCGAGGAACCGGGCAACATGCCGTACTCGGCGGTGAGCCAGCCTTTGCCCCGGCCGGCCAGCCAGCCGGGGACCTTGAGGTCGACACTCACCGCGCAGGCCACGCGCGTGCCCCCGGCCTCGATCAGCACCGACCCGGCCGGGCTGCTCTGGAAGTGGGGGATCAGGCGAACCGATCGTAGCTGATCGTTCCGGCGGCCATCGGGACGCGGCATCGGCTTCCTCTACTCCATTTCTCCCCAGCTGCGCCCATGCTTGGTCTCGACCTTGAGCGGCACGTCCATGGCGAAGGCGTTTTCCATCGTTTCGCAGACCAGGCGATCGACCGTGTCGAGCTCGGACTCGGGGAGCTCGAACAGCAGCTCGTCATGGACCTGCAGCAGCATGCGGCAGGCCAGCTGGCGGGCCCGGAGCTCGTGGTGTAGGCGGATCATGGCGATCTTGATGATGTCGGCGGCCGTGCCCTGCACCGGGGCGTTGATCGCCGCGCGCTCGGCCGCCTGGCGCACCCCGCCATTGGACGAGGTCAGCTCGGGCATATACCGGCGGCGGCCCAGCAGCGTCATGACGTACCCGGTCTTCCGGGCTTCCTGCAGGGTCTCGTCCATGAAGCGGCGGATCTTGGGGTAGCGCGCCCAGTAGCGCTCCAGGAAGCCCTGGGCATCCTGGTGGGTCAGGCTGGTATCGCGGGTCAGGCCATAGGTGCCCATGCCGTAGAGCACGCCGAAATTGATGCGCTTGGCCAGGTAGCGCATCTCGGGCTTGACCTGGTCGAGCGGCACGTCGAAGAGCTCCGCCGCGGTGGCCGCGTGAACATCGCCGCCGCGGCGGAAGACCTGGACCAGGGTTTCTTCCCCGGTCATGTGGGCGAGGATGCGCAGCTCGATCTGCGAATAGTCGGCCGCGTAGAGCACGGCGGGCCGCGGCACCAGCGACTTGGGCGAGTTGTTGTCGGCCACGAAAGCGCGGCGGATGACGCGCCCGGCCTCCGTCCGCACCGGGATGTTTTGCAGGTTGGGGTTGGACGAGCTCAGGCGGCCCGTGCTGGCGACGGTTTGGTTGAAGGAACTATGCACGCGGCCCGTGTCCGGGTTCACCAGCAGCGGCAAGGCGTCGAGATAGGTCGACTTCAGCTTGTTCATCGAGCGCCACTCGCCGACCATGTCGACGATCGGGTGGAGGTGGCGGATATTGTCGAGCACCTCCTGGGCGGTCGAGTAGCCCGTCTTGGTGCGCGCGCGGCCCGCGAGTCCCAGCTCCTCAAACAGCACCTGGCCCAGTTGCTGCGACGAGTTGATGTTGAAAGGATGGCCCGCCGCGGCGTAGATGTCGGTTTCCAGCTCGGCCATCTTGCGATAGAGCTCGTTGGAGAGCGTCTGCAGCAGCGAAACGTCGACATAGATGCCGGCCAGCTCCATGGCGGCCAGCACGGGTACCAGGGGCATTTCCAGGTCGGTGAAGAGCCGCCAGAGGTCGGGCGTCTTGCGCAGCTCGGGGACCATCAGGTTCTCCAGGCGCAGCGTCATGTCGGCGTCGGCGGCCGCATAGGCGCCGCCTTTGACGACGTTCACCTGGTCGAAGGTGATCTGGCCCCGGCCGCTGCCGATCAGGTGGGTGATCGGCGTCATCTCCACGCCCAGGCGGGTGAAGGCGAGATCCTTCAGGCCCCGGGAGCGCTCGCCGACCAGGTAGGCGACGATCATGGTGTCGGCGCCCAGGCTCGCCTCGTTGACTTTGATCCCGGCGCGCTCCAGGACCATCAGGTCGTACTTGGCGTTATGCGCGTCCTTGCGCGGGCGCGGGGCGGCGAAGACGGGCCCCAGCACCGCCTGCACCTCGGCCAGGGTACACTGCGCGGGCGGCTCGCCGCCGGGCGGAGCGACGTGGGCCAGGGGAATATAGTAGCTCTCCCCGGCGGCCGGCGCCACGGAGATGCCGACCAGGTCGGCCAGCATCTCCTCTTTGCTGGTGCTTTCGACGTCGAAGGCGAAGTGCTCCACCTCCTGCAGCCGCTGGGCCAGTGCTTCGAGCGCCGCCCGGGTCGTGACGAGCTGGTAGCCGGGCGGCATGACCCCCTGGTCGGCGGCGGTGTCGACGGCGGCCATGGCGGCGATGGCGGCGTCGTCGGTGAAGAGCGGCAGCTGCTGGGCGGGCCCACTCGGCGCCAGGCTGGGGCGAGCGGCGGGCGCCACGGGCGCGGGCGGCGCCCCCGGCAGCTTCAGGATGAGTTTCTGAAACTCCAGCGTGCGGAAGAGCGCCACTACCCGGTCGCGATTGAACTCGCTGGTGTGGCAGTAGTTCAGGTCGAGCGCGACCGGCACGTCGCGCACGATGGTCGCCAGCAGCTTGCTCTGGCGGGCCTGGTCCTGATGTGCACGCAGGGCGGCCTGCGCTTTCGCCGGCTTGACCTCGTCCAGGTGCGCCAGGATGGCCTCCAACGAGCCATATTGCTGCAGCAGGGCGGTGGCCGTCTTCTCGCCGATCCCGGTGACCCCCGGGATATTGTCCGATTTATCGCCGATCAGCGCTTTGTAGTCCGGGATCAGCAGCGGCCCGAAGCCGTAGCGCTCCTCGACGGCCGGCACATCGTAGAGCTTGGTCTCATTGAAGCGGCCATAGCCCGTCGGCGTCACGACCTCGGTGTGCGCGGTCACCAGCTGCAGCTCGTCCATGTCGCCCGTGACAATCAGCGTGCGGATGCCCAGCCCCTCCGCCTGCCGGGCCAGCGATCCGATCACGTCGTCGGCCTCGAAGCCTTCTTGCTCGAAGATGGGCGTCTGGAGCGCGTCCAGGATCTCGCGCACCCGCCCGATCTGGACCCGCAGGTCGTCCGGCATCGTCGCGCGGGTCGCCTTGTACTCGCTATAGAGGTCGTGCCGGAAAGTGCGCCCGCGGTCGAAGGCGACGGCCAGGTACGCGGGCTGCTCCTTGCGCATCGTGTCGAGCAGCATGGTCGTGAAGCCGAGCACGGCGTTCGTCGGCTCGCCGGCGCGGGTCATCATCGTCGGCGGGAGGGCATGATAGGCGCGATAGATCAGCGCATAGCCGTCGATCAGCAGTAGCGTGGGGCGCGAGTCGGGAGCGGCCGGCGCCGCGGGGGGGTCAGTAGTCATGCCCCATTATAAGGCTTT
Organism: Chloroflexia bacterium; assembly: GCA_035310405.1. Taxonomy (GTDB): domain Bacteria; phylum Chloroflexota; class Chloroflexia; order QHBQ01; family JAICKM01; genus JAICKM01. The sequence goes on from DATGEF010000598.1 coordinate 6,805, forward strand.
CCCGCGCCCGGCGCAACGCAGGGCGCGGACGCCCTGCGGCTAAAGCCGCGGCAACACCGGGCGCAGCCCGCCTCCGCGGGCTGACGGTGGTCACTACGGGGCGGGTGGTGCTGGGCGTCGCTCGCTGTCTCCGCGCGGCCCCGGCCGCTTCGGTTGATCGGCATGCGGCTCGGCACGCCGTACCCCTACAACTGCAAAACAATGCAGCGCACCCTGGAGTATCTAGTCCACTTGGGCAGTGGCCATCGTGGCGGGGCCGGCTCGGGGAGTCCAGCTAATTAGATAGTGTGTTTTATTATCAGGAATCCTAAGATTTGTCATTCTGAGCGCAGCGAAGAATCCGTTGAGGCGCGTACCTGCGGCCCGATAGGCAGCAACCGAAGAGGCAGGAGCCGCGAGGAGACAACATGCGGCGACCGGCCCTCGCCGCCCATTAGTGCCAACCCGCCAGCCCGCGTAGGCGGGCTGCGCCCGGCGTTGCCGCGGCTTCAGCCGCCAGGCATCCTGCCCCGCGCGCTGAGGGCGGGGGCCGCGCCCGCTGCTTGCCGACCCGATCCGCGGGGCAACGGATTCTTCGCTGCGCTCAGAATGACAAATTCTTTAACATCTTTGTTAATATTTATCCCTGAATATGATTGTGGCAGCATGGCGATCGCGTCCGGGCCAGCCTGCGGGCAGCCCTCGTGGCTCAGGGATGCCGCACGCGGAAACCTTGTAGATAGATCGTCAGTTGATCAAATTCCATCTCCACATGGTCCATTGCTTCGTGCAGCCGATTTAACAAGGGCGTAGAGTATTGCACGGGGGTGGCCGCGACGGCGAGCTCCTGCGCATACAGGTCCAGGGCCTGCGCATAATAGGTCAGGGCCTGCCGATAATGGACATCGATCCCCTGCAGGCGAGGGGGCGCTGGTAGGGTCGCGGCCGTTTGCCAGGCCGCGCGCATCTGGCTCAGGTCGGCCTGCCTGCGCTGCTGCCCCTCCATGTCCACTGGCGTACCCAACGCTAATGTGTTATTCAGCGTAATGCTAAGTTGGATTAACTGAGTGTGATACAACTCGACCTGGCGGATATACTGCTCTTCCGCCGGGGTGAGGGGCCCCGGCGTTTCGGCGGCGGGGGTTCCATAGTCCGGCGCGGTGGTGACGATGGGCCCATTACAGCCGAGCAAGCTCACCAGGGCGAGGCTGAGCCCCAGCCAGCCCAGCCCCCAGCGATATCGCATTAGCCCTGGCTCCCGTGCGCGGTGTCGTGAGCCCGCGGAGGCGGGCTTTGTCTGCGTAGCCGCGGCTTCAGCCGCTAGGCGTCCCGCCCCCAGGCTACCGCGGGTGCAGGATGCTGCCGCCCTCGAAGAGGTGAATCACGTCGGAGATCGTGATCAGCAAAATCAGGGCGAGCAGGGCGATCATACCCACGGCATGGACCATGCCCTCCCGCTCGGGCGGGACTTTCCGACCCCCGCGCAGTAGCTCGATCAGGATGAAGAGCAGGCGCCCGCCGTCTAGCGCCGGCAACGGCAGCATATTGAACAGGAAGAGGTTGATGCCCAGGAGCCCGGTCAAGGCGATGATGCCGTTGAGGCCCTGCTCGTTGGCGATCTCCCCGGTGAGCTGGGCGATCCCGACCGGCCCGGCGAAGCTGCCGGCCGCGTTTTGGCCCGTGAACAGGCCACTGATCACCGTGGCCAGGCTCTCCGGGATGCGCCGCAGCAGGTCGCCGACCCGGCTGAAGCCGCGCCCGATGGCCTCGGCCGGCGAGTAAGTCACCAGGTGGCTGGGGATCTCGTAGCTCCAGCCATCCAGAAAGCCTTTGCTCACGGTGGCCTGCAACGTCTGGGTGACCCCCCCGCGGGTGACGGTGAGGGTCACGGGCCCATCTTTCATACCGTTGAGGGCGGCCGCCACGGCAAGGGTACTCGTCGCCGGCTTGCCGTCCACCCCCGTGATCACGTCGCCGGCCCGCAGCCCCGCGGCGGCCGCCGCGGTATTCGGCTGGACGCCGACCACCTTCACGGGATCGACCGCCGCCTCCAGGATCACGCCCAACGCCGGCTGCGGCGGATTGCGCAAGGTCACCGGCACACTCAGCTGCTGGCCGCCCCGGCTGATCGTCAGGGTCACCGGCTGCCCATAGTGGCTGTTCAGGGCATCGCGGGCGGCCCCGATATCGTTGACCGCGACCCCGCCCACGGCCAGCAACAGGTCGCCCGGTTGCAACTGGGCTTTGGCGGCCGGCGAGTCGGCGGAGATACTCGTAAAGCCGACGTGGGTGTTATCGGCCACGCGGTCGCCGAACAAGCCCAGCGCGATGAAGAGCAGCAGGGCGAGCAAGAGGTTCATGAGCGATCCGGCGGCCAGGACGATAATCCGTTTCCAGGCCGGCTGCATGCCGAAGCTGTCGGGCGCGGCCGATTCGCCGTTCTCGCCCAGGATCTTGACGAACCCCCCGATCGGCAACGCGTTCAGGGAATAATCGATATTATTGTGCCGGATAGCGAACAGGCGGGGCGGGATACCCAGCCCAAATTCCTCCACCCGGATGCCGAGCATGCGGGCCGAGACAAAGTGCCCCAGCTCGTGGATAATCACCAGGACGCCGAGCACCGGTATGATCCATAACCAACTCATGCTTTCCTCCTGGCCGCCACGTCGGGAACATGGCGGCGCGCCCAGGCATCCACGTCCTGGATCGTGTCGAGGTCGGGATGCGGGGTAGCGGCGGGGGCGTGATCCGCCAGCGTCGTTTCGATAATCCGCGGGATGTCGAGAAAGCCCCAGCGCTCCTGCAAGAAGCCAAGCACAGCTTCCTCGTCGGCCGCGGCGAGGACGGTGGGAAACGTCCCCCCCTGCCGGCCAGCCTCCCAGGCCAGGCGCAGACACGGGAAGCGTTCGAGGTCGGGCGCCGCAAAGTCGAGTTGCCGGAGCGCTTCCCATTGGATGCGGGGGAAGGTGTTCGCCGCGCGGGCCGGCCAGGTCAGCGCGTACTGGATCGGCACCCGCATATCCGGCACCCCCAGCTGGGCCTTGATCGCCCCATCGCGAAACTCGACCATCGAGTGGATGATCGATTGTGGGTGGATCAGGACGCTAATTTGCTCAAAAGGCATGTCAAAGAGCCAGTGCGCTTCGATCACTTCGAGGCCTTTGTTGGCCAGGGTCGCCGAGTCGACGGTGATCTTGGCGCCCATGTCCCAATTGGGGTGCTTGAGCGCCAGCGCCGGGGTAACCTCGCCGAGCTTGTCCGCCGGCCAGGTGCGAAAGGGCCCCCCCGAGGCGGTAATAATCAACCGCTCTACCTCAGGATACGTGTTGGTGTCGCGAACGGTTTCACCTTGCAGCGACTGCCAGATGGCGCTGTGCTCGCTATCGATCGGCCGCAAGAGGACCCCCGCCTGGCGGGCCGCGGTGGTGACGAGTTCACCGGCCATCACCAACACCTCTTTATTGGCCAGGGCGATCGCTTTGCCGGCGGCGATCGCGGCCAGCGTAGGCGCGAAGCCGGCCTGCCCACTGGTCGCGACGACGACGAGGTCGACCGCGGGGTGCGTGGCGCAGGCAACCAGGGCCGCCGCGCCCCGCGGGATGGGGTGGCCCTGCAGGTCCGTGGCCGCAGGCGCCCCGGCATCGCCCAGGGCCAGCAGCTCAGGGGCGATCGGCAAGGCCGCCGCCGCCACCAGCAACCCGGCCGCATCATGCCCCGCGGCGAGGGTCACGATGCGATAACCGGCGCCGAGTCCGCGCAGGACTTCGAGCGTCTGCGTGCCGATCGAGCCGGTGCAGCCGAGCAGGGCAACGCCCACCGGGGGCCGGGAATCCTGGGTTGTCGAATCAAGGCGTAACATCGATCAGATCAACTCACTGCCTACTGCCCACTGCCTACTGCCTACTCGTTGCGAACCATACGATAGCAAAGGCGAGCGGGGCCACGAAGACCAGCTCGTGCTGCACCTGCAAGGCCGCCTGTAATCCCGGATGCCGGGCGGCGGGGGGGGCCGGGGCCAGCGTCGCGAGCACCAGACCGAGCACACTGCCCACCGCCAGGGCCACGGATTGCCCGCCGCCGGTGAGCAGCACGATCCCTGTGACGGCCAGCGTCAGCCCCACGCTGGTCGCGGCCCGGTCGCTAAACCCCTGGATGCCCGTCGCCCGCCGGGCCGCCGTATACGCGAGCACCGCCCCCAGCACCGGCACCGCCGCCGATCCCAGCGGCGCGGGCAACCGCGCCAGGCCCAGCAGCCCCAGCACCCCGCCGGCGGCCCAGACCGTCCCGGCCAACCCGATCGCCCACACGCCGGCGGCCGGGGCCGGATCGGGCCGCACGAGCAGCCCCGCTAAGCTCAGTAAGGCCAGCGGCACCAGGGCCGCCCCGGCCAGGTCCCAGCGCCCGGCGGCGGCCAGCAGCACCAGCGTCCCATAGGCCCCGAGGGGTAGCACGGCCAGACGACCGATCCGCCCCGCGGCCGGGTCCCGGGCACCGAGCATCCAGGCGATGGGCAGCAGCGCCCCCCAGATCACGAACACAGCGGGGGCGACCGGCCCCCCGGCCAGGGCGCCGACGAACAGCAGCGCCAGGTAGCCGATGGGCCAGAGGTCGCCCGCCGGGCGCGGCAGGGCCCCCGCCGCCGGGGGCGCGTTACGATCGGCCACCCCTTCCTGATTCCTGATCCCCGCCCCCCGATCCCTAGCGCGTGACCTGCTCCTCGGTCATGCCAAACTTGCGCTTGCGCCCGCTGTAATCGGTCAGCGCCTCGTAGAAGACCTCTTTGTCGAAATCCGGCCAGTACGCCGGGGTAAACCAGTACTCGGCATAGGCGGCCTGCCAGATCAGGTAGTTGCTCAGCCGCTGCTCGCCGGCCGTGCGGATAATCAGGTCGGGATCGGGGATATCGGCGGTGTAGAGATGGCTACTGATCACGGCCTCGTCGATCGCCTCGGGCGGCAGACCCTCGCGGACGATCCGGCGCACCGCCTCGACCAGCTCGGCCCGGCCCCCATAATTGAAGGCCACGCTCAGGATCAGGCGGCGGTTATGGCGGGTGAAAGCGAGGGCGCCGTTAATGGCGGCGGCCAGGTCCGGGGGCACGGCGTCCATGCTCCCCAGGTGGCGGAGCTGCACGCCGTTGCGGTCAAGCTCCGGGGTTTCGCGCTCGATCACCTCAGCCAGGATGCGCAGCAGCCCCTGCACTTCGGCGGTGGGCCGGCTCCAGTTCTCGGTCGAAAACGCATATAGAGTCAGATATTCGACGCCCTGCTCGACCGCCGCTTCGACAATATTGCGGATGTTCTCGGTGCCGGCCCGGTGCCCGGCCAGCCGCGGCAGCCCGCGCTGCTTGGCCCAGCGGCCGTTGCCATCCATGATCATGGCCACGTGCCGGGGAACGGGCGTGATACGGGGCCGCGGCTCAGGCATCGGCCTAGACCTCCATCACTTCGGCTTCTTTAGCCTCGCCCACATGCTCGGCATCGCGGATGTAGCGGTCAACCAGGGCCTGGACTTTCTCGCCGGCCCGCTTATGCTCATCCTCGGCGATCATCTTTTCGTCTTCCAGCTCTTTCAGGTCGTTCATCGCATGGCGCCGGATGTTGCGGATGGCGACCCGGCAATCCTCCACATGGCCCTTGATCAGCTTGACGAACTCGCGGCGGCGCTGCTCGGTCAGCGCCGGGACGACAATACGGATGAGCTGGCCGTCATTCGTGGGGTTGAACCCGAGCTCCGCTTTCTGGATGGCTTTCTCGATCGGCCCGATCATGTTCTTTTCCCAGGGCTTGATCTGCAGCAGGCGGGCCTCCGGGGCGGTGATCGCCGCCACCTGGTTCAAGGGGGTCGGCGCGCCATAATACTCGACCATGACCCGCTCGACGAGGGCGGGGGTGGCCCGGCCCGTGCGGATCGTCAACAGCTCGCGGCGTAACGCGTCGATCGCCTTCTGCATATGGATCTCGGCGTCTTTCAGAAGATCGTCAGTCATTGCGCTCTCCTTCGGCGAGAGTAGTGGCCACCGGCCCAACAAACGTACCGACGTGTTGCCCGCTCACGGCGCGGCGGATATTGCCCGGCTCCTGCAGGTTGAAGACAATCAGGGGGATGCGGTTCTCCATGCAGAGGGCCAGGGCGGTGGAATCCATCACGCGCAGGTTGGCTTCCAGGGCATAGCGGTAATCCAGGGTCAGGAAGCGGCGGGCGGCGGGGTTGCGATGGGGGTCGTCGTCGTACACGCCGTCGACGTCGTTCTTGGCCATGAGGATCGCTTCGGCCCCCAGTTCGAGGGCGCGGAGGGCGGCGGCGCTGTCCGTCGTGAAATAGGGGTTCCCGGTGCCCCCCGCGAGGACGACCACGCGGCCTTTTTCCATATGCCGCAGGGCGCGCCGCCGGATATAGGGTTCCGCGACCTCCTGGATCGTCAGGGCCGACTGCACGCGCGTCTGCACATCCAGCTTCTCCAGGGCATCCTGCAAGGCCAGCGCGTTCAGGACCGTGGCCAGCATACCCATATAATCGGCCGTCGAGCGGTCCATCCCCTTGGACGCGGCTTCCAGGCCGCGCCAGATATTGCCGCCGCCGACGACGATCGACGTCTGCACCCCCTGGGCCACGATATCGCGCACCTGGCGGGCGATGCTGTTGACGATCGCCGGATCGATGCCGTAGTGCTGGTCGCCCATTAAGGCTTCCCCGCTCAGCTTGAGCAGCACCCGGCTGTAGGGCCGGCTGTAGTGCGCCGGCCACGCCGTGGCCGCGCCGGCGGCGGGAGCAAAGGGATCGGCGGCCGCGAGCGTATCGGTGGACGTGTCAACCATACAGGCGCTACCTCCTGGAGGATAGTGAAAAG
>DATGEF010000599.1:0-10463 GCA_035310405.1 Chloroflexia bacterium
CACGGCGCCGAGCACAAGACGATCAACGCCTACGAGGCCGGCCGCCCCTTGACCCCGAGCGAGGTGCAGCGCTGCACCATGATCCATCCCCGCTGCGGGACGACCTTCCTGCTCATCGTCGTCGTCGTCTCCATCGGTGTCTTTGTGCTGCTCGGCCGCCCGCCCCTGTTCTGGCGGCTGCTCTCCCGCATCGTGCTCGTGCCCGGGGTGGCCAGCGTGGCCTATGAGGCGATCCGCTGGGCGGCCGGCCACTACGGCAACCGCCTGGTGCGCCTGGTCCTGGCGCCCGGGCTGGCGTTACAGCGCCTCACCACCCGGGCGCCGGACGACCGCATGGTCGAGTGTGGCATCGCGGCCCTCCAACGGGTGCTGGGGGTCGACGGCGTGCTCGCCGCGGCGACTCCCGCCCCGGCCTGGGCGCCCACTGGGTCGGAGGTGGCGGCCGGGTAACCAGCCCGGGCGGAGTTGGCCCGCCCGCTGTTGACCCCTACCGCGCTTCCGGGTATAATAGCAAACAGCATGGCCCCCGCAGGGGCAGGCGGAGAGGTGCCAGCCGCATGGCGCTTGTCGGGAATCTCAGAGACTTCGGGCTATCCGACTTTTTGTACCTCGTCGATCGGGGCTACAAGACGGGGATGTTGGTCTTGCAGCGCCCAGGGGACCAGGCACGGCTCTTTTTCCAGAATGGGAAGCTGGTCTACGCCATCCAGAACGCGACCGAGGATCGGCTGGGCGACCTGCTGCTGCGTGCCGGCAAGATCACGGCCGAGCAGCGGGACTACGCGGTCCATTTGCAGCAGACGGTCGCGACCAATAAGCCGCTGGGCCTGATCCTGGTCGAGTTGGGCTATATTACGCGGGAAGGCATTATCCGCGCGGTGCGTAGCCAGATCGAGGAGACGGTCTACCGGCTCTTCTCGTGGACCGAGGGCGATTTCCGCTTCGAGCCCGACGTCAAGCCGCCCCGCGAGAGCGTGACCATTCCGCTGAGCATCGAGAATGTGATCATGGAGGGGGTGCGGCGCATCGACGAGTGGTCGCGCATCCGCGACCGCATCCCGACGCTCGACGTGATCGTCAAGTTCGCCGACCAGCCGACCGAGCGCGCCAAGGGCGTGAACCTGACCCCCGACGAATGGCGGGTCTTTGCCCGCATCAACGGCGCGGATAATATCGCGGCCATTGCCCGGCTGACGAGTCTGAGCGAGTTCGATGTCTGCCGCATTATTTACGGCTTCATCCAGGCCGGCCTGGTCGAAGTCGCCCGCGCCCAGGTGCTGATCGCGCCCGAAGTCCAGGCCCGGGCCCGCGCCCTGGTCGAAGAGCCGGACGCCGTGGCGCCGGTCCCCGGCGACGGCGTGCCGGCCGAGGGGACGCCGCCCAGCCCGACTGGGCCGAGCGGCCCGCGCCTGGCCCCTGGGGGCGCGAACGGCATCAGCCCCGAAGCCCGGGGCGCCGTCCAGGTGCGGCGCGGCGTTATTTTCCGCATCATCGAGCGTATTCGGCGCATCTAACTCGGCCGCAACGGCGCGGTAGTCTGCGGAATTCTCGGAGTGGAGGCCTATCGGGTGCATACGGTCAAAATGGTGATCACCGGCGCGGTGAATTCGGGGAAAAGTCAGTTCATCCGCACCATCTCGGAGATCGAAGTGGTCTCTACGGAACGGAAGGCGACCGACGAAGAAACACGGCGCTTGAAGAAAGAAACGACCGTAGCCATGGACTTTGGGCGCATCGCCGTCGCCGACGACATCGTCCTCCACCTGTTCGGCACGCCGGGCCAGAAGCGGTTCGATTTCATGTGGGAGATCTTATCGGAGGGCATGTTGGGGCTCGTCGTCCTGGTCGACAGCACCCGCCCGGATACGTTCCGGGAAACGCTGCGCATTATCGACTTCTTCAACGCCTACCGGCCCATGCCCTATGTCGTCGCGGCGAACAAACAAGACGAAGATAATGCCTGGAAACCCGATGAAGTGCGACTCGCCTTGCGCTTACCGCGGGAGATCAAAGTCCTGCCGCTGGTCGCGAAAGATCGGGAGCAGGTCAAAAATGTATTGCTGGAGCTCTTATATAGCATTCTCGCGGTGGCCGAAGAATAACGGTACGGCGACGGCAGCAAGCACCGCAACTTAGATTCTGCCCAATCCGAGGAGGGAACCATGGCGACACGGACCGAAGAAATGGTAGCGCGGCTGCGGAACCTGGCGGCCAGCACCGCCGACATCGAAGCGTCGGCGGTGGTCAGCGTCGATGGGCTGATTATGGCCTCGGCGTTGCCCCGCGACGTCGAGGAAGACCGCGTCTCGGCCATGAGCGCCGCCATGCTCTCCCTGGGTGAGCGCATCGCGATCGAGCTCGGGCGGGGCACCCTGGACCAGGTCTTTATCCGCGGCGAGCAGGGCTACGTGCTGCTGATGTCGGTGGGGACCGAGGCCGTGCTCACCGCCCTGGCCCGCAAAGAGGCCAAGCTCGGCCTGGTATTGCTCGATATGCGCCGCACGGCCGCCGAGCTAAGCCGGCTGATCTGAGCCGCGCGACGAGCGATCCGTAGTCAGCGGTCAGCGGTGCATAGTATCGCGCTGACCGCTGATCACTTCTAGAGAGCAACCGGTATGGCCCAGAAAGTCATCGTCGCCATGAGCGGCGGCGTCGATAGCTCGTTGACCGCCGCCCTCTTGCAGGAAGCCGGCTACGACGTCATCGGCGTCCATATGCGCCTGCATGATCTGCACGCCGAGGCTCCCGCCCCCGCCACGCGCGGCCGCCTGAACCACGGCTGCTGCAATGTCGAGGATGTCGACGATGCGCGCATGGTCGCCTATGAGCTCGGCATCCCCTTCTATGTGCTCAACTTCGAGCGGGAGTTTCGCCGCCAGATTATCGGCAACTTTATCCAGGAGTACAGCCGCGGCCGCACCCCCTATCCGTGCCTGAATTGCAATCGTTATGTCAAGTTCGACGCTCTGCTGGAGCGGGCGCAGGCCCTGGGCGCCGACTATCTGGCCACGGGCCACTATGCCCGCATCGTGCGCGACTCCGGCGGCCCCTATCGCCTGCTACGCGCCCATGACCGCGGCAAGGACCAGGCCTATGTGCTCTATCACCTGGCCCAGCCCGCCCTGGCCCGCTTGCTGCTGCCGCTGGGCGACTATGACAAGCCGACCGTGCGCCGGCTGGCCGCCGCCCGAGGCCTGATCGTGGCCGATAAGCCGGACAGCCAGGAGATCTGCTTCATCCCGGACAATAACTACCGCCATTTCCTGGAGCAAATGCGCCCCGGCCTGGCCCAGCCTGGCCCGATCGTGAACAGCCGCGGCGAGGTCGTGGGCCAGCACACCGGCCTGCCCCATTACACCGTCGGCCAGCGCAAAGGGCTCGGCGCCCTCGGCGCGGATCCGCATTTCGTGCTGCGCATCGACCCGGCGACCAATACGCTGCTGGTCGGCACGGCGGTCGAGCTGCACGCCTATAGCCTGACCGCCGACGACGTGCATTTCGTGGCCGGCCCGCCTCCCGCGGCCCCGTTCGCCGCGACCGTCAAGATCCGTTACCGGGCCGCCGAAGCGCCGGCCTGGGTGACCCCCCTGGCCGCGGGGCGGGTGCGCGTGGACTTTGCGACGCCGCAGCGCGCGATCACGCCGGGGCAAGCCGTGGTCTTCTACCAGGACGACGAGGTGCTGGGCGGGGGCACGATCGAGAACCCGGCGCTGGCCGCCCCCGCCGGCTCTGCGGCCGCATGACTCTCTCGCCGACCGTGCTGGTCTTTCTCGGGCTCGGCACCGCCTACGCCCTCTTGTTTCATCTCTGGCGGGGCCGTAACATCCAGCAGCTTATTTTGTTTTGGTTAGTAAGCATCCTGGGGTTTGGCGTGGGATCGTTCCTGGCCGGCTTGCTCCCGCTGCACGGTGTCTTGCTGGGGGGGGTGCCGATCGTCGAGGCCTCGCTGGGCGCGGTGCTCTTGCTGGGCGTGACGGCCCGCCTGATCACCTGACGCCGGCGCCCGGGACCCGCGCGCGCCCCTTCCGGAACCACTCGCTGCCGCTACACAGTGCCGAGGAGAATGCAGTATTATGAGAATTGCGTATTTTGTGATTGCCGGCATCCTGATTGTGATCGCCGCGTTAGTGCCGATCTCCATCGGCATCTTTGCCCCCAACGACTGGATCCCGCGCATGCAGTCGGTGTCCGTGGCTTATGCCGCGGCCTTCTCGTGCATCGGGTCGATCCTGTTCATCGTCATGACCGGGCTGCTGGCCTTGATCGCCTTCCAGCTGAAGAACAACGTGGTGCCCCTGCTGGAGAAGGCCACGGCGACCATGCAGACGGTGAAGGGCACGACCGAGTTTGTCAGCGAGAGCGTGGTGCAGCCGATCATTAAGACGGCCGGCGCGGTCGCCGGGGCGCGGGCCATGGTCGCTACCCTGGTACGCCGCAGTAACGGCACCGACACGACGGGCACCGGGCCATGAGCCGCCCGGCCCGCGAGGCGGACGCCAGCTTCGGCGATGGCCTGCTGCTCGGCCTGCTGGTCGGCGCCGGGCTCGTGCTCGTCCTCTCGCCGGCGGTCCGCAGCCGCGTCCTGAGCACGGCCCAGCAATTCGGCCTGGACACCACGCCGCCATCCCGCGATCCGGCCGCCGCGCTGGCCGCCGGCGACGCGGGGCTCCCGCGAGTCGCCCCGCCGGCGGACCCCCTGGGGAGCACCAGCCCCCCGGCCTGAGCACCAACGCAGACAGTAAACCACCGGGCCGATCGGCCCGGTGGTTTACTGTCTGCGCCAGCTCCGTATCCGCCCGCGCAGTTAGACGCTGGAGCTGCCGCCGCCGCCTTCGGTCTCGGCCGTCTTTTCGCCTGGCGGGGGCGCCGCCGGGTCCGTATGGTGGTGGCCGGTGATGTTCTCGAACGCGTGCTGGACCCGCTCGCCGATCGTCTCGCCGGCCTGCGTGCCGATCCCGATCGCGCTGCCGACCGCCCCGCCGACGATATCGCCGATGCCCAGGCCGGAGTGGGCCGGGGCGCTGGGCGGTGGGCTCGGGGCTGCAGGGGCCCCGAAATCGCCCGCCGTGCCGGTGCCGGGGCTGCTCGGGGCGGCGGCCGTGCCGCCGCCGGTGCCGGCAAAGGCGGGGTTGAGGTCATGGCTCGACTCGTCGGGGGCCTGGGCGGCACTGGCCGGGGTATGGGGGGCGTGGCTCGCCGCCCATTGCGCGGCGTCATCGCCGAAGGGTCCCGCCGATCCCCCGTACGGATCCGCCGTGGGGGCGCTCTGGGCCGAGGCGCCGCCGCTCTCGATCGTGCTGATCGCCTCCTGATACGCGGTGCGCGCCGCTGGGTCGTCGGTCTGGGTGCGCAACATCCGCAAGTACGCGAGGGCGCCTTCCCGGTCGCCGGCATCGAGCCGCCGCTGATACTCTGCGCGAACACTATCATCCATATTGTGATCCTCCCCAATCCTAAAATCTGCCCCAGCAGTCGATCAAGGCTGGGGCTGCCCGCTCGCTGCCAGCAAGAAGGGCGCCACCAGATGGCCAGATCCTAGAATCGGGCCAGGGGCAAGGCGACGCGGAAACAGGAGCCCTGCTCGGGCGCCGGATCGACCCAGATGCGGCCACTGTGCAAACGGACGATCTCGCGGCTGATATAGAGCCCCAGCCCCCGCCCGCCGCTGACCTGCTGGCCCTGGCCGCGGTAGGCGCGCTCGAAAATCCGCAGCAGGTCGTCGGGCGGCACCCCGATGCCCTGATCACACACGCTGATCTGCGCCTGCCCCTCGCCCTCCCGCAGCTGGACGACAATTTGCCCGCCCGCCGGGGAGTAGCGGATCGCGTTCGAGAGCAGGTTACCCACCACTTCGGTCAGCCGATCCCGGTCACCCCAGAGCACAAACCGGTCGGGCGCGTCCAGCACCACGGTATGCCGTGTGGTGGTCGTTTGCGCGGCCTCGCATTCGTCCCGCAGCAAGGCCGCCAGATCAAACGCCTGCCGCTGGATGGTAAACGCGCCGCGGGTCAGCCGGCTCACTTCGAGCATCTCGTTGAGCAGGCGCTCGAGCTGGGCCGTTTTCTCGTCGACCACGCGGAGCGCGCGCTCGACATAGGCGATATCGCCTTTGTGCAGCCGCCGCTGGGCCAGCTGGGCATAGCCTTTAATCGCGGCCAGGGGGTTCTTCACGTCGTGGGCCAGGAGCTCAAAAAAGGCATCGCGCTCCAGCCGCTCCAGCCGCTCCGTCTCCAGGCGCGTCAGGTCCTCCGTCAGCTCCACATGCTGCAGCGCCAGGCTGAGGCGCCGGGCAATCAGGTCCTGGACGGCCAGGTCGTCCTCGGTAAACGCGTCGACCCGCGTGCTGGTGCAGAGCAGCAACCCCCGCTGGTCGCCGGCCACCTGCAACACGGAGGCCATCTCGGATCGGATGCCGAGCTCCTCGACCAGCGGCCGGTAGGCGTGCGGGTCCCGCCGTAAGTCGCCGCTGAGCAGCGATTGCCCGGACTGGAAGGCCTCGGCCAGCAGGCTGGAGACACTGCAAGGGATGATATCCAGGCCCAGCTCTTTCTGCCGCTGGCCCAGGGGCGTGCTGCTGACTCCGAGCGAGACCAGAGCGTCCCGCTCCGCATCAAAGAACATAATATCGACCTTTTCGGCCCCCACGACCTCGGCCACCCGGTCGGCAATGGGCCCAAAAGCGGTCGGCAGCGGCGGGCTGTAGTCGACATTCGACACAAAGCGCAGCAAGTCGACCAGCCGGGACCGCCGGACCTCGCGCGCCAGGCTGCGGCTGCCCTGGATGGCCAGCGTGGCCAGGTCGGCCAGAACCAGCAAGAGGAGCAGGTCGCCGGCAAAGTCGGTGGTCTCGACGGTCGCGGCGGACAACACGCCCAGCACCTGGCCCCGCGCCTGCAGGGGCAGGGAGATGATTGAGGCGATGGCGTGCTGCCGCTGGGGGAAATTCCGGAAGCGCGGGTCGCGGTGGGCATCCGGCATGATCAGGGGGCGCCGATGAGTCGCCACCCAGCCCTCGATCCCCTCATCCACCTGGAGTTGCAACGGGACCGCGTTGTCGAGGCCGCGTTCGGCGGCGCAGACCAGGCGGTCGCCCTCCCGCAGCATGATAAAAGTCTCGCCGGCGCCCAGCAAGAGATAGGCCCGCTCGACCACCAGGTCGAGGATCTCGGGCAACGGCCGGCCGGCATCGATCGCGTCGGTGATGGTTTCGAGATCCAGCGGCGCATCGCCGGCGGCCAGGAGGGTCGCCGTGGGCAGCGCGTGCTGGGGGGGCTCCGCCCCAGGCGGATAGTCGGCGGACATGCAGGGCAATTCCTCGTGCTTAGCGGATCACCGGGCGCCGGATAACATGGGGCGGCGTCCTAATACGGCCATGGGTGGTACGCAGTCAAGTATACGAAGCGGCCGGTGCGGATGTCAAGGGCCGGTCGGCCCCGATGACGGCCGGCGGCGGCGGCGCAAACCGATACCCTGCAAACAGCCGTAGCCTGTTGGCCACGGCTGCCTGCAGGGTATCACATTTGCGCGCACTTTGGCAAAAATCAGTAGCTAGACAACAATCCGATCTACGCTTGCTGGACGAGGTGGGGGATCTCGCTGGGGGCCTCGGCCACCTGGATGCCCGCGGCCCGCAGCGCGGCCATCTTGCCTTCGGCGGTGCCGACGCCGCCCGAGATGATCGCCCCGGCATGGCCCATGCGCCGGCCGGGCGGCGCCGTGCGGCCCGCGATGAAGCCGACCACCGGCTTCGTCATGTGCTGCTTGACGAAGGCCGCGGCGGCCTCTTCGTCGGTGCCCCCAATCTCGCCGATCATGACGACCTTTTCCGTCCCCGGGTCATGTTCGAACAGCTCCAGCGCGTCGATAAACGAAGTGCCGATGATCGGGTCGCCGCCGATGCCGACCGCCGTCGACTGGCCCAGGCCGGCCTGGGTGAGCTCGTTGACCACCTCATAGGTCAGCGTGCCGGAGCGGGAGACGAGGCCGACCGTGCCCGGCATATGGATATAGCCGGGCATGATCCCGACCTTGGCCTCGCCCGGGGTGATCAGCCCGGGGCAGTTGGGCCCGATCAAGCGGGCCCCATGCTCCCGGATGTATTTATAGACCTTGATCATCTCCAGCGTCGGGATGTTCTCCGTGATGCAGACGATCAGGGGGATGCCTGCGTCGACCGCCTCGTAGATCGCATCCGGGGCAAACGGCGCGGGCACATAAATGATCGAGGTGTTGGCCCCGGTCATCTCGACCGCCTTGGCCACCGTATTGAACACCGGCACGGCATCCTCGGTGACGGCGCCGCCTTTGCCGGGCGAGGTTCCGGCCACGACATGGGTGCCGTATTCGACCATGGCATGTGTATGATAGGCGCCTTCATGCCCCGTAATGCCCTGCACCAGCAGGCGGGTGTCTTTGTTGACCAGGATACTCATGCGCCGGCCTCTTTCTGCGTAGTCTGCCCCTGCGCGCTGCGCTCGCGAGACAGTGCGACGACTTTGGCCGCCGCCTCATCCATCGACTCGAGGGCCACCATCCCGGCCGCGGCCAGGATCTGGCGCCCTTCCTCAGAGCTGGTGCCCACCAAGCGGATCACGATCGGCAGGGTGGTCTGCACCGCCTGCAGCCCGGCCAGGATGCCCCGGGCCACCACGTCGCCGCGGGTGATGCCGCCAAAAATATTGATCCAGACGGCATTGACCTTGGGATCGCTGAGGATAATGCGCATCGCCGTGGTTACGCGCTGCTCGTTGGCGCCGCCGCCGACGTCGAGGAAGTTGGCCGGCTCGCCGCCGTGCAGCTTGATCGCGTCCATCGTGCCCATGGCCAGGCCGGAGCCGTTCACCATGCAGCCGATATTGCCGTCCAACGGCACGTAGTTGAGCCCGGCTTCGCGGGCCAGTTTTTCGGCCGGCACATCCTCGTTGGGATCGCGCAGCTTTTCCAACTCCGGGTGGCGATAGAGCCCGTTGTCGTCCAGATCGATCTTGGCGTCGATCGCCAGGAGCCGGTTGTCGGGGGTCCGGATCAGGGGGTTGATCTCGGCCAGGCTGGCGTCGGTCGCCATCAGACTCGCGACCAGGCCGCGGCAGATCTTCACGAAGTCCCGGATCAAGGCCGCGGGCAGCTCCATGGCGAAGCCCAGGTCGCGGGCCTGGAAGTCCTGGAACCCGACCAATGGATCGATACTGACGCGGTGGATCTTCTCCGGCGTCTCGCGCGCCACTTCCTCGATCTCGACGCCGCCGGCGGCGCTGGCCATAATCACGACCCGCTGGGTGCCGCGA
Organism: Chloroflexia bacterium; assembly: GCA_035310405.1. Classification (GTDB taxonomy): domain Bacteria; phylum Chloroflexota; class Chloroflexia; order QHBQ01; family JAICKM01; genus JAICKM01. The sequence continues at coordinate 9,285 of DATGEF010000599.1, forward strand.
TCGACGATGGCGCCCAGGTAATACTCCTGGGCAATGTCGGCCGCGTCGGCGACCAGGACTTTCTGGACGGTGATCCCCTTGATGTCCATGCCCAGGATCTGTTGGGCCTTGTCGCGCGCCTCGGCGGGCGTTTGCGCCAGCTTGACGCCTCCGGCCTTGCCCCGGCCGCCGACCAGGACCTGGGCTTTGACGACCACCATTTTGCCGATCCGCCGGGCAATCGCCTCGGCTTCCGCGGGAGTCGTGGCCAGCTCCCCGGAATTCACCGGAATGCCGTGCTGGGCCAGGATCTCCTTAGCCTGGTATTCGTGTATTTTCATAGATCTCCGATCTCCTCGTCGAGATAGATTCGCACCATTCGTCCGCACCCAAAAGACAAGCCGGCAAAACCCGCCTTGTCATCCCCGGCCCGCAAAGCAGGGCCGCCGGATTATACCATATTACGTCTGGCGGCTCAATGATTCTGGGTGTCCAGCCACTCCCGCCCGATTAGCCCGAGCTGCACTTGCTGGGGGGTGCCGGCAAATTCCTGGTGCCACTCGAAGCGGGCGCGCTCGAAATACTGCATAATATGGACTTTGCCGTCGGCGGGACTGACCTCGTCAAACTCTTCGCTGATCGGGTAGCCGAAGACGCGCACCCCGCCCTGCTGCTGCCAGACTTTCAGAAATTCGCCCTTCACGACATGGGCGGTCTCCGGGAAAAAGTGGGAGACCGGCGTGTCCGGCGCCGCTGGGACGGGGTCACCGCCGGCCAGATGGATGCCGGACGCGGCGGCCCGCTGCTGTTGCGCCTGCAGCAGCCAGCGGCCGAGGGGCGCCAACTGCACCTCATACGGCGTGCCGTTCAGATCTTGATGCAGCTCCAGCAGCGCCCGCTCGAAATACTGGACGGTGCGCGCCTGCCCGTCATCCGGGCTTTTCTCCGACTGTTCCTCCGTCAAAGGATACCCGAAGCGGGCCACCCCGCCGTTCTGTTCCCAGAAGCTGCGGAACGCGCCCCGCAGCGTATGGCCCGACTCCAGGAAATAAACGGTATCCGACGACGCCGGGGCCTTGCGCAAGTCAAACACAATGAATCCGGGGGGTGGGGCGCTAAAGAGGAAGGGCTGAAAGGAAGCCAGTAACCCGGGATAATCCTTCTGGCGGCCCAGCCAGGCCTGGTCGGCGCTGACCAACA
>DATGEF010000600.1:0-6511 GCA_035310405.1 Chloroflexia bacterium
GCTATGTCTACCCGCTCCCGATCCGCGCTGGCCCAGGTGGCGATGTTCGCCCGCAACTTCGTGCAGCACCCGAAGATGGTGGGCTCGGTCATCCCCAGCTCCCACTTCCTGGTGCGCCGCATGTTGCGGGCCGTCCCCTGGTCGCAGGCGCGCGTGCTGGTCGAATACGGCCCGGGCACGGGCGTGTTCACCACCGAGATCCTGCGGCGCATGCGCCCGGACGCGACCCTGGTCGCCATCGAGCTCAACCCGGACTTTGTCGCCTTTCTGGGGCGCACGATCCGCGATCCGCGCCTCCGGTTGGTCGCCGGCTCGGCCGCCGAGGTGTCGGCCATCCTGGCCGAGCTGCACCTGGGGCCCGCGGATTGTATTATCTCGGCGCTGCCCTATACCACCATGCCGCCGGCCATGCGGCAGGCGATCTTCCAGGCGACTCACCGCGTCCTCCGCCCGCGGGGCGCCTTCCTGGTGCTGCAATTCTCCCCCGTGCTACGGGCCGAGCTGGCCCGCGTTTTCCCGCGTATCCACCTAGCGTTTGAGCCGCTGAATCTCCCCCCCGCCTTCATTTACCGCTGTGTCCGCGAAGCGCGGCTCCCACACTAGCAGGGGAAGTCGCCAGGCGGCCTCAGAGGGTTATGCCGATGCCGAATGCCGAGGAGATTGCGGGGTTCGCCCCCATCGAAGATCTGGACCCCGCGCCGGCGGCGCCGGGCCCCAGCGGGCGGCGTGGGGAGTTGGTGCTGGGGCTGCTGCTGGTGCTGGGGCTGGTGGGCTTCGGCGGCTGGCAGTGGTGGCAGGACACTGGCCGCCTCAGTGCGTACCGGGCCGGCGCGCAGGCCGTGGCGGCGCACGATTGGGACGCCGCCCGCGCCGCCTACCTGGCCGCGGCGGGCTATGGCGACGCGGCGGCCCGCACGCAAACGGTGACGGCCCAGCTCACGGAGCGCGATACCCAGTATCAGCAGGCGCTGGCGGCCCGGGCGCAGGGCGATTGGCTGGGCGCCCTGGCCGCCATCCGCCGGGTGCAGGCGATTACCCCCGGCTATCGCGACACGGCCGGGCTGGGCCAGGCGCTGCGCGCCCAGGTCTACACTGCCGCGTTGAGCGGGGCGGTGGCCCTCCGCCCGGACGCCACGCCGCCCGGCCTGTATGTATACGGCGCGCGGGGCTGGCGGCCCCTGGCTGGTAGCGATAGCCAGAGCCAGGTGGTGGGGCGCTGCCCCGATGGCGCCATCTTGTTCGATGGCGCCGGCCCCGACCGGCCCCTGATCGTCGCCGCCCCGGGCGCGCCGCCCCGGGCGCGCCTGGCCTTAACCCTGGGGCACTTCCGGTCCTATAGCTGCACCCGCACCGGCGTGGCGGCCACCAGCTTCGGCGGCAATGTGCCCGCGCCGCGCGGTCCCGGGTGGACTCCCACTTACGAGGTGGCCTACCAGGCCTTCGGGAGCCCGCGCCTGCAGGTGCCGGCCCTGCCCGGGCCGGCCTGGCATGTGCTGGCGCAGGCGCCCGCCGCCGGGCAGCTCCTGCTCCTCGATACGACGGCGATCACGGCGACGCACTGGCTGGCCCGGCTCTACCTGGCGGATGCCGAGGGGGGTGCGCGCCGGCTCGTGTTCGAAGGCCACGGCATCCCGAGCTCGCTCTCCTTCAGCCCCGATGGGCGGTACCTGTTGCTGAACCTGCAACAACTCCCGGGCCCGGCCGGCACGATCCCCAACACGAGCATGCTGGTGGATCTGGCCCGCCCGGGCCGGCCCCAACCGGCCACCTATTCCGGCCAGGCCGCCGGCGAAGAATCGCTGATCTTTGCCAGCTTCGTCCAGCGTCCCGGGCATCCTGCTGAGGTGCTGATCCAGCCGTCCGGCCCCGCGGGCCCGACGATCGAGCTCTATGACCCCGCTCACCTGACCCACCCCGTGCTGCGGGTTACGGTCGACCAGGACCCGCGCTTCCTAGAGATCCTGGGCCGGGGCACGCCGGAAGGCGGCCTGCTCATGGGCTGGCAACGAGCCCTCTACGATGCGCAGCCGGCCGCCACGATCCTCTATGTCGACGGCCGCGCCCAGCCCCACGTGGCCAATCTCCTCTTCCCGGCCGAGACCGGCTTATACCAGGCCTGGGTACGGGCCGGCCGCCTGGTGGTCGCCACCCAGGCCCGGCCGCTCCAGCTGACCGCTGGCCCCTGGCCCTATACCTTCGCCAGCTGGCCGCTCGCCCAGCTCCCCTCCGGCCCGCTGGCGGCCGGTGTCTTTTATACCGGCACGCTGACCGGGGAGTGGCAGGGGCTGGGCCAGAGCTGGTACGTTGGGCCGGGGCTGCTGGCCTATGTGACCCCCGACGGGGAGCTGCACGCCCGCACCTATGACGGCCGTACCGACCTGGCCCTCGAGTCGGGCGTCCGCGGCTTTAGCCGGCTGGACCCTGACGATGCCGGCCCCTGAGTAGCGGAGGCAGCCCAATGTTCCCTGACGATACCAAGCCCCCCCGCCAGTGGGCGCCGATCGAAGATCTGGACCCCGATCCGCCCACTGGGGCCCGGCGCGGGTGGATTGGGGAGTTGGTGCTGGGGCTGGGGCTGGTGCTGGGGCTGGTGGGCCTCGGCGGCTGGCAGTGGTGGCAGGATACCGGCCGCCTCAGTGCATACCGGGCCGGCGCGCAGGCCGCGGCGGCGCACGATTGGGACACCGCCGCGCAGGCCTACGGGGCTGCGGCAGGCTATAGCGACGCGACGGCCCAGGCGCAAGAGGCACGCGCGGAGATCGACGAGCGCGCCACCCAGTATCAGCGGGCAGGCACCGCCCAGGCGCAGGGCGATCTGCTGGGCGCCCTGGACGCCATCCGCCGGGTGCAGGCGATCACCCCGGGCTACCGTGATACGGCCGTGCGGGGTCCGGCGCTGCAGGACGCGGTTTACACCGCCGCCCTCAGCGGCACCGTTGCTCTGCGCTCTGGCCGCGGGCCGGCCGGCCTGTACACGTACAGAGCGCGGGGATGGCTGTTCTTACCAGGCAGTGATGCCCAAAGCCGGGTGTTCGGGCACTGCCCAGATGGCGCCCTGCTCTTCGATGGCCCGGCGGCCGGGACCCCTCCGGCCCGTGTGGCCGATCTCGGCGCGTCGCCGCCTCCAGCACTATCCGGGCGCCGGCTGCTCGTCGCCAGTCCCGGCGCCCCCCTGCGCGCGCCCCTGGCCCTGGACCCCGACCAATTTCAGACCTATATCTGCACGCGCACGGGTGTCTGGGGCACCAGTTACGGCGGCACAGTGCCCGCGCCCCGTGGGCCCGGGGAGACTCCCATTTACGAAGTGGCCTACCAGGCCTTCGACCGCCTCCGCCCGCAGGTGCCGATCCTGCCCAGCCCCGCCTGGCATGTGATCGGCCTGACTCCCGATGGGGCGCATCTGCTGCTGTTCGACGCTAGCGCGGTGACCACGGCGCGTTGGCATACTCGGCTTTATCTGGCCGAGCCGGACGGCACGGGCCGCCGGCTCGTGCTCGACGGCAACGGCGTGCCCGGGTCCGCGTTCATGGCGGACGGGCGGTATGCCTTGCTGGATCTGCAGCAGGAGGCGCCGGTCGCCATGCTGCGCCAGACGTTCCAGTTGGTGGATCTGACCGGCGCGGCCCCGCCCCGGCTGCTCGCCGACGAGATCTCCAGCCCTGGCGCGCTCGGCCCACAGCCCGCGATGCAGGCGCTCCCCGTCCACCGCCCTGGGCATAGCCCCGAAGTTTTGATTTTGACCCGGGCCGCTATGACTCAGACCATACAGCTGATCGACGTGGACCACCTGAACCGGCCGCCACTCTACTTCATCTTGGATCACAGCCCAGGCGCTTTTGTGCTCCCGGGTGTGGGCACCCGCGAGGGGGGTCTCCTGTTGGGCTGGCAACGCGATTCGGACATCGGCAGCCAAGCCGTCACCATCCTCTACGTAGACCCCCACGATCAGCTGCAGGTCGCCCGCATTACCCTCGACGCGGCGACCCACTTATCCGAGGCCAGGGTGCGCGCCGGCCGCCTGCTGGTCGGCATGCAGTCCTGGAACAGGGTTGCAGATGATGCTCCCTGGCCCATCACCTTCAGCAGCTGGCCGCTGGCCGATCTGGGCCGCACCCCAGCAGGCGCTACGGACTTCTTTACCGGCGCGACGAAGGGGGATTGGCGGCTAGCGCGCCAGAGCTGGTACCTGGGCCCCGATCTCCTGGCCTACGTCACCGCCGACGGGACGCTCCATGCGCGGACTTATGACGGGCACACCGATCTGGCTCTAGAGTCGGGCGTGCGGGGGTTTCCCGTCGGGGTGCTGGGCGATGCGCCCTGATCCGCCGGCCGCTCTATAACGGGGCGGCGCGGCGCCCGTTAACTTAACTAGCGGCAGCGATCGTTGTAGCATACCAGTGGGACCCCTAATATGGCCTTTGACGACCGGAAGCACGCGCCTTATTGGGCGCCCATCGAAGAGCTGGACCCCGAGCCGCCCGCCCGGGCGCGGCGCGGGCCGCGCTGGGAGCGGGTACTGGGGTTGCTGCTGGTGCTGGGGCTGGTGGGCTTCGGCAGTTGGCAGTGGTGGCAGGACAGCATGCTGCTCGGCGCCTACCATGCTGGCCAGCGCGCGGGCGCGGCGCACGATTGGGCGGCCGCCCAGGCCGCCTATCTGGCCGCCGGCGGCTACGCCGACGCGCGCCAGCAGGCGGCCGTGGCCGCGGGCAAGCTGGTCGAGCGCGACCGGCAGTATGCCCTGGCCACGGCCGCCGCCGCCCGCGGCGACTGGCCCGCCGTGCTCCAGGCGGTGCAGCATCTGCGCCGCGTGGTGCCCGACTACCGGGACAGCGCCCGCCTCGCCCGGCAGGCCCTGGGGCCGGTCTATGCCGCCGCGCTCAGCGGCACCGTGGCGTTGCGGACGGCGGCGTCCCCGCCCGGCCTCTATAGTTATCGCGGCGGCTGGCACTGGCTGCCCGCCAGCGACATCCGCAGCCAGGTGCTGGCCACCTGTACTAACGGCGATCTGCTTTACGATGTGCCCGACCCGGCCGGCCCGCCGGCCGGCGCGCCGCTCCCGGGCCCGGGCGCGTTTGACCCGCGCAACGGCCCCGGCCGGCTGCTGGGCCGCCATCTGCGGGTCAGCCACCCGGACGGCATCCTGCGCGCCAGCCTGGCCCTGGTGCCCACCGAGTTCCAAGCCTACGTCTGTAGCGACCTGGGCGTCTGGGGCGAGCGGGGTGGGCCGGCCCTGGGCGGCCTGGCGCCTCCCCCGCCGGCCCCGCTGCGCTATGGGGTCACCTACCAGGCCTTTGACACCTCGCAGCCGGTCGTCGTCGCCCCCCCCGGCGGCCAGGGCGCCGTGCTGAGCATTGCGCCCGCGGTGGGCCGCCTGCTGCTGTTGAGCGATACGACCAGCCTCGACGGGCGCGCCTGGCACAGCCGCATCTCTCTGGCCGGCGCCGATGGGCGCGGCCCGCGCTTGCTGCTGGACGGACCGGTCCAGGCCGTCGGCGCCGATCTCAGCCCCGACGGCCGCTGGGCGTTTCTCAGCGTCGCCGTGCGCGCGCCTCCCGGCGACGCCTTCACGACTACGCTCCTGCTGCTGGATACGGCCGGCGCCGCGCCGCCGCGTCCGCTGGCCGCGGTCTATCATCCCGGCGCCGAGATCCGGCCGTTGCTGGACCCGATCGGCTTCTTCCTCCGCCAGGGGCCCCACGCCGGATCGGCCGTGGTGACCTGGATCGCGGCGGACCAGCGCCTGGTGCTCCTGGTCGACCCGGCCGGGGCGGACCAGCCGTTGGCCGCGTGGCCCGCCGGTGCCCCCGACCGCCTCCCGCGCATCCTGCCGGGCGTGCCCCAGGATGGCCTGCTGCTGGTCGAGAGCAGCATCGGCCCTGGCCGCCTGACCGGCGCCAGCCGCGTGCTCTATCTCGACCCGGCCGGCCTGCTCCACCTGTTCCAGGGCGCGGCGGGGACCAGCTTCATCCGATCGGCCGCCGTGCGCGCCGGACGGCTGGCCTATGTCACGACCGCCTTCAACCTGGGGCAGATCCAATACACCGTGCATAGCCTGCCGTTGGCCCAGCTCGCCACGCCGGGCGCCGCGATCGCCGTCTATAGTGGCCCGAGCCCCCGCACGAGCAACCGCTTCCGGGCGCTGCCCTGGCACTTCGGCGCGGGCCTGCTGGCCTACCTGGCGCCCTCCGGCGAGTTGCACGCTCGCAGCTATGATGGCATGGTCGACGTGCTGTTGCCCGACCGCCTCGCCGACTTCCGCGACCCGCCCACGCCCTGAGGGGGAGCGACGACAGACCTCTCCCCTAACCCCTCCCCGGCGGGGTTCAGGAGCGGACCGATCGGACAGACAACGGAGCGTCGGTGCTGGGCTATGGCCCGCGCCTGAAGCGTCTGTGGGAGAGGGCTCTGCCCTCGAAATACTCGCCTCATGACCTGACGCGGGAGCGCGGCCCACCCGCGCGGCAACAGCGTCGAGGGCAGAGCCCTCTCCCACAGTCCGCAGTACGGCTCA
>DATGEF010000601.1:0-4392 GCA_035310405.1 Chloroflexia bacterium
GGCCGGTCGCCACCTGGAGGCCCACCGGGGGATCGGCGCGGGTCGCGCGGGCCGGGCGGGCCGGCAGCTCGCCCACGACTTCCCAGCGCCCCAGCGCCCAGGTCGGCTGGCCCCGGTAGGTACGCGATTCCCAGTCGGCCAGGTGGTATTCGGTCGCGGCCAGGGCGTCGAGCAGCGCAGCGATCTTGCGCAACGGCACCGGCTGGCCGAGCGCATAGGGATCGTCGTCGGTGGCCGGCGGGGGCAAATCGCCGTTATACCCCTGGATCTCCGGCAGCAAGGGCAGCAGGCCCGCGCCGAGCGCGGCCGGGAGTTGGTAGTAGGCATCGTAACGGGAGTAGACCTGCACAGAGGGCAGGAGCAAGCCGCGCTCACCCAGGTGCGCCAGGGCGCGGTCGACCTCGGGGGCGGTGAAGGCGCCGCCGAGCACATGCTGGAGGGTGCCGGCGGCCAGGGGGCTGCGCGACCAATCCAGGAGCCGGGCCAGAGCCAGGATGGCCCGCTCCGGCGGGCCGAGGTCGCCGAGGAAAGTGGCCTGGGCGGCCGGGTCGAGCAGGTGGTCAAGCAGAGTCGCCGCCAGGGCCTCGCGCTGGCCGCTCCGGGTGGTGTGCCGGGCGGCGGCGATGGCCCGCAAGTGCGGCAGTTTTTGCTGCAACAAGGCCTGCCGCAGTTGCTCCCGCGCCTCGGCGGTGGGGGCGGCGGCCAGCGCGGCGGGCAGGGTCGCTATATTTGGGAGGGAGTCCCCGGCGGCTTTCCGTGATCGGCTACTCATCGCTCTGATTATACACTAATGCGGCTTGACACTCCCACTGCTGCTTGACGCTCCCCTTGCCTGGCCGGTATAATCAGGTGTGGTACAGTCGTCACGTGTAGCGTAACGGCAGGCCATTGGTTACTGCCGCGCGGTAACTGTTGCGTATCGAAGAAAGTACCGGCATGCTGATCGAAGCCCAGAGCCTGCAGATAATGCCGCGCCGCGGGGATTCCGGCCCGCGCGAAGGCGGGCCCCGCGTTGCCTTCGTCACGCTGGGCTGCAAAGTCAACCAGAGCGACACCCAGCAGGCCATCGGCGCGTTCCGCCGGGCAGGCTGCCAGCTCGTGCCGCCCACCGCCCCGGCGGACGTCTACATCGTCAACACCTGCAGCGTCACCCATGTCGCCGACCGCAAATCACGCGGCTGGCTGCGCCGTGTGGCGCGCGTCAATCCCGGGGCCCTGGTCGTCGCCACCGGCTGTTACGCGACCTCGGGGGCCGCCGCGCTGGCCGAGATGCCGGAGGTCGGCCTGGTAGTCACGCCCCGCCAGGGCCCCGAGCTGGTGCGCCTGGTGCTGGAGCAGCTCCCCGCCGCGATCCGCGCCCGCGCCGGCGCCCCTCTCTCCGCGCCGGCCGGCACCGGGCCCGAGCGCCTGACGCCGTGGCCCGATTGGGCCGACCCTGCCGGCGCGGTCGAGACCGACGAGACCCAGATCTGGGCGGTCGATGCCGGGGCTGGGCTCCGCACACGGGCGATGATCAAGGTGGAGGATGGCTGTAACGACTTCTGCACCTTCTGCATCATCCCCTTCACCCGCGGCATGCCGCGCAGCACGCCCACCGCGCTGGTGCTGGACCATGTGCGCACCCGGCTGGCCGGCGGCGCCCGGGAGATCGTCCTCACCGGGGTGCATATGGGCAAATACGGCAGCGATCATGCCCAGCGCCGGCGGTCCAGCGCCGATGCGCAGGAAGCGCCCGACCTGCCGGCGCTGGTCCGCCAGGTGCTGGAAGCCACGGCGGTGCCCCGCTTGCGGCTGACCTCGCTGGAGCCGACCGACGCGGCCGCCCTGATCCCGATCTTCACCCACCCCGTCGCGGCCGGCCGGCTGGCCCGGCACCTGCACCTGCCGCTGCAAAGCGGCTGCGACGCCACCCTGGCCCGCATGCGCCGTGATTACACGACCGCCGAGTATGCCGCGATCGTGCAAGCTCTGCGCGCTGCCGTGCCCGATATTGGCATTACGGCCGACGTGATCGTCGGCTTTCCGGGCGAGACGGCCGCCGAGTTCGCCGCCACCTGCGCCTTTGTCGCCGGCATGGGGTTCCTGGGCGTGCATGTCTTCCCCTATTCCGGCCGGCCGGGCACCCCGGCCCTGACGATGCCGGACCAGGTCGATCCCGCCACCCGCCAGGCCCGGCACCGGGAGCTGACCGCCATCGGGGAGCAGGGGCACGCCGCCTTTGCCACGGCCATGCTCGGCCGCGTCCTACCGGTGCTCTGGGAAGAAGCGGGCGCCGGCGGGAGCGGCTTGACGGATAACTACCTGCGGGTCCGCAGCCAGGCCGCCGTGCCCTATAACACGGTCACCGCGGCGCGGCTGACCGCCTACGATCGTGAGGGCTTATGGGCCGACCCCCTGGCCTGATGCGCCCGACGGCCGCCCTGCGCGATGAGGGCACCGCGCGCTTTATTTTCCAGGCCGCAATCGGCGTCGGCTCCTTCTGCACGATGGCGTCGCTGTACCTGAGCATGCAGGGGGCGAGTCTGGGCGCCGCGATCTTCCTCCTGCTGGCCTTGATCGGACTCGGCACCACGATCTATGCCGGCCGGATCTACTTCCGTCTGCGCCGGCAACGCTGGAACAAAGAACTGGAGCAACCGAACGCGGCCCTCGAACAGCTCTTTGCCCGCGCCCGCGCCGATCAGTCCCCGGCCCCGCCGGCCGACTCGCCCGGCGCCAACGAGGATGTGGATCATGCCTGACCTGGCCATCCGCAAACGGCTGCTGGCCATCGTCGTGGTGGGGGTGGTGTTCGCCTGCGCCGGCCTGGGGCAGGTGGCCTTCGCCCAGAGCCGCGCCGACTGGGACGGCGCGCGGTTGTTCCTGTTGATCGGCTGGCTGATCCTGATGCCGGTGTTCGTTTACCTGATGCGCCTGCGCGGCACCGCCCGGCGGACGGCCCGGGAGCGCGCCCTGGCGCGCAAGCAGGCCCTGGAGCACGAGATCGCCGGCCTGCGCACTCCCGAGGGCATCCGGGCGATCGGCAACGCTCCGCCGGCGGGTCCGGCCGATCCCGAGCAGGGCTAAAGGGGCGAGCCGCTCAGGACACCCAGCCAGACGAGAATGGCGATCAGGATCACAAAGCCGGCCAGGACAATATAGATAATCGGGATGCCGAAGATGCGCGGCAGCTCGTCCGGGGCGGCGCGGTCCGTAGCGCGCGGCACCTCAGGCGCCGCGGCGGGCTCATCAGCGGGGGGGCGGTGCTCCATACCTATCCTTTACCTGGCTTTACCTAGCTTTGTCTGGCGTTACCTGGCCTTTCGGGCAGGACAGGATCTGCAAATTCGATTTTTATTATACCCGGTTTGCACCCGGTCCGCCCAGCCCGGTAGCCTGCGCGGCATGGCTGCGGCCAAGTCCGCGCGGCTGCCTGGGGGTGCGGAAATTGTCATTCTGAACGCAGTGAAGAATCCGTCTTGGATATATGGAGACGGACTCTTCGCGGAGTTTACCCTTGAGCGCAGCGAAGGGCGCAGAGTGACAAGATCCCGACTTGGCAACAGCGCTGGCCCGCGTAGGCGGGCTACGCAGGCGTAGCCGCGGCTTGAGCCGCCCGGCGATCGCGCCCGACCACAAGAAGTATTCGTGCCAGGAGTATTCGTGCCAGGAGTATTCGTGAAGGAGTATTCGTGACTGACCCCACCCCGCCCGCTACCGCCGCAGTCGTCCGCACCGAGTTCCCACTCCCCCTCTTTTTGCGGGGCAAAGTCCGCGACACCTATGAGCTCGGCAACCGCCTGCTGATCGTGGCAACCGACCGCCTTTCAGCCTTTGACCTGGTCCTGCCAGACGGCATCCCGGGGCGGGGGATCGTGCTCACCCAGTTGTCCGCCTTCTGGTTCGAGCGTACCCGGCAGCTGCTGCCCAACCACTTCATCAGTCTCGATCCGGCCGAGTTTCCTTTCGACGCCACGGAGTGGCCGCCCGAGGAACGGGCCAAGCTCCCCGGTCGGACGATGCTCGTGCGGCGCACCCGGCGGATCGATATCGAGTGTGTGGTCCGGGGCTACCTCGCAGGCTCGGCCTGGCAGGACTATCAGCGCAGCGGCGAACAGGAAGCGGGCGGCATCCCCTTACCGCGCGGGCTGGTCGAAAGCCAGGAGCTGCCCGCGCCCATCTTTACCCCGACGACCAAGGCAACGGCCGGCCATGATGAGCCGATCAGCTTCGCCCGCCTGGTGATGTTAGTGGGCAGTGAGCTCGCCGAGCATCTGCGCGCGGCGAGCCTGCAGATCTATCGTGAGGCCGCGGCCTATGCCCGCGAGCGCGGGATCCTGATTGCCGATACTAAAATGGAGTTCGGCCAGCTCGACAACCAGCTGATCCTGATCGACGAGTTGCTGACGCCCG
>DATGEF010000602.1:0-2766 GCA_035310405.1 Chloroflexia bacterium
GTGGCCGGCAACAAGCTCTATATCCTGGGCGGCTTCCAAATTGGCGCCCTGGGGCTGAACACGATCTATCAGTTCGACCCGAACGCGGCGGCGGGCAGCCGCTGGACGCTCAAGAACGCGACGCTGCCGGTGGCCCTGGCCTATGTGCCGGCGGCGACGATCGGCGGCCTGATCTACACCGGTGGCGGCTCGACCGTCGCGGCGGGCGCGCTCACCGACAGCACGAACTCGTACGTCTACAACCCGACCAGCGACACGATCAGTGCGCTGGCGAACCAGATCCCGCGCGCGACGGGAGAGACCCGCGCCGTGGTCGTGGCCGGCGAGATGTGGGTGCTCGGCGGCGGGCGCACGGCGCCGAACCCGAGCAACGAAGTCGACATCTACAACGTGGGCACCGGCACCTGGCGAGTGGGCCTGCCGTTCACAGCGGCGCGGCGGAACTTCCCGGCGGACAGCGACGGCACACACGTCTGGCTGGTCGGCGGCTACGAGCCGACGACGCCCGCGGTGGACATGCAGATCTACAACCCGGTGGTCACCTGCGGCACGCCGTCGCCCACGCCGACGATCACGCCGGGCACACCGACGCCCGCGCCGAGCAACACAGCGACGAACACGCCGGTCAACACGGCGACCAACACGCCGGTCAACACAGCGACGAACACGCCGGTCAACACGGCGACCAACACGGCGACCAACACGCCAGTCAACACGGCGACCCCGACATCGGGGATCGGGCCGACCAACACGCCGCCGGCCACTAACACCAGGACGGCGACCGCGACGGCGGGCCTGCCGCCGACCAACACGGCCACGCCGCCGGCCAGCGCCACGCGCACCGCCGCGCCGACCAACACGGCCGGGCCGAGCGCCACGCCCTGCCCGCTGAGCTTTATCGACGTCCACCCGACCGACTACTTCTACACGCCGGTGCTCTATCTCGCCTGCCACGGCGTGATCTCCGGCTACACTAACGGCGACGGAACGTACAGCTTCCGCCCGTATAACAACACGACCCGCTCCCAGATGGTCAAGATCGTCGTGCTCGGCTTCCAAAAACCGATCGTCACCCCGGCCGGCGGGGGTCACACCTTCGCCGACGTGCCGCCGAGCAATCCCTTCTTCAGCGTCATCGAGACGGCGGCGGCCGACACCATCGTCTCCGGCTACAACTGCGGCGGGCCGAGCGAGCCCTGCGATAACCTCAACCGGCCGTACTTCCGGCCCTACGCCAACGTCACCCGCGGCCAGCTGAGCAAGATCGACGTCGTCGCCGCCGGCTGGGCGGTGATCGATCCGCCGATCCCCACCTTCGCGGATGTGTTCCCGGGGACGGCGTTCTACACCTTCGTCGAGACGGCGTACTGCCACGGGATCATCTCAGGCTACAACTGTGGCGGGATCGGCGAGCCGTGCGACAATCAAAACCGCCCCTACTTCCGCCAGTACAACAACGCCACGCGCGGCCAGATCGCCAAGATCGTCTATCTCTCGATCACCGCGGGCGGCAGCTGTAACCTAGGGACGCCTACGCCGGGGCCGTCGGGCTTCGGGCACTAACGCGCGCCCGCGCTGAGCGCGGGGGCGACCATAGCCAACAGGGCGGCAAGCTTAGCTTGCCGCCCTGTCGGTTTGGGCCGCGAATTCTGTCAAGGCCGGTAATACCAGGCGCGCTGGCGGGCGTGGAAGATCTCGTCGTCGGTCAGGCGGCGGGAGTCGGGCGTGGTGCCGTCGCCGTACATCAGGTACTGGTCGGCGCCGGGGCCGCAGGGCGGGGCCGGGCCGGTATCGTCGCAGAGGTGGGCCAGGCTGAGGAAGTGGCCGGCCTCGTGGGCCACGGTGATCACGTCCTCGACCCAGCAGTCCGGGGTGGGCGGGGGCCCACAGCGGTCGCCGACCCAGAGGGCGCCCTGTTGCCCGCCCGCGCCGGGGTTGCGGTCGGCGGCGCCCCAGGCGCGCGCGCCCTCGACCGAGCGCAGGAAGTAGACGTTGAGCACCCCGGGGAGGTTGTGCTCGCCGCTGAAGGCGCGCAGAGCCGTGGCCGGCAGCTCGTGGGCCCAGTTGTCCGGGATGCGGATATCGCGGCGCACGATAATGCGGAACTCGATCGCGGCCGGCGCCCAGATCGTGTCGACACAGAAGTTGGCGCGCGCCGGCGTTTCGTTACAGTTGTCGAAGAGGTCGCGCACCTCGTCCCAGTCGCGGCTGGTGCCGGAGCGGGGGTTGCCGCTGGCGAAGATGCGGGTCGCCGCCAGCGCCAGCTGGATGGGGGTGCGCAGCGGGGCCAGGGTCGCGCCGGCGAGCGGGCGCAGCTGCATCGCGGCCGCCCCGGGGCTCTCCGGCTCCCAGACGGCATCAGCCGCGGCCGCGTCGGCGACGACGCGGCCGGCGGCCAGGTCGACGAAACCCCCGGGCGGCACGGCATAGCCGGGCTGGGCGGGCACGGGGCCGCCAGCGCCCGCGCCGGGCGGGCCATACACGTACCAGCGCAGGACGATACAGGCGGTCCCGGGCTGCACGACGAGGGCCACCAGGCCGCCCGCGCGGGGCCGGGCGATCAGCAGGCCGCCCTGTTCGTCGCCGTCATAGGCCGCGCGCAGGGCGCCGCTGCTCTGGGGCGCCGCGCTGAAGGGCAGGGCGGCCAGGTCGGCGGGGCGCAGCGCGGGCAGATCGCGGGACCACTCGCGGATATAGGCGATCGGGTGGCGCAGGAGCGGGGGGCCGGCGGGGGGCCCGACCTGGAGCTCCACACCATCGCTGCTC
>DATGEF010000603.1:0-10353 GCA_035310405.1 Chloroflexia bacterium
CCGCCCTGGAGTTTGCGACCCGGGCCACCTGGCGGGAGACCCGGGCCATGCTGCGTACATCCTTCCCGGTGGCCCTGTACGCGACGGAGGCGACCTACGAGATTCCCTTCGGCCACATCCGCCGCCCCACCCACCGGAACACCACGTGGGACCTCGCCCGCGACGAGGTCGCCGGCCACAAGTGGGTGGATGTCTCCCAGCGGGATTACGGCGTGGCGCTACTGAACGACGCGAAGTACGGGCATAAGATCAAGGGGCACGTCATCGACCTCAACCTGATCCGCAGCGTGCCCTATCCGGGTCCCCGGCTGGTGCAAGACCGCGAGGTCCTGCCGGGGCAGCCCCATCCGGGCTATACCGACCAGACGGACCATGTCTTTCGGTATGCGCTCTACCCCCATCCCGGCGATCATGTCGACGGCCGGGTCGCCCAGGCCGGCTACGAGTTCAACCTGCCCCTGCGGGTGCTGGCCACCGACCGGCACCCCGGGTCCGCGCCGGCCCGGCAAGCCTATCTGCAGGTGGACTCGCCGCACGTGCTGGTCGAAACGGTGAAGCAGGCCGAGGCGGGGGCGGGGTGGATCATCCGGCTGTATGAGGCGAACGGCGTCATCGCGCACACGACGATGCAACTCCCGCCGGCGGCCCGGCAGGTCGAGGAAACTAACGCGCTGGAGGACCCGCTGCGGCCCCTGCCCATCCAGGATGGGCAGGTGGCCCTGGTCTTGCGCCCGTTTGAGATCAAGACCCTGCGGATCGGTTTCGCCGCATGAAAGAGCTTTTTTTGCTGCGGCCCGATATGGTCTTCCTCAATCATGGCTCGTTCGGGGCCTGCCCGCAGCCGGTGTTCGCGGTTTACCAGCAGTGGCAACGCGAGCTGGAGGCGCAACCCGTCGAGTTTCTGGGGCGCCGGGTCACGGACCTGCTGGCCACGGCCCGCGCCCGGCTGGCGACGTATGTCGGGGCCGGTCCCGCCGAGCTGGTGTTCGTGCCCAACGCCACGACCGCGATCAACACGGTCGCGCGCTCGGTACGCCTGCAGCCGGGCGATGCCGTGCTGGCGACCGATCTGGAATATGGCGCCGTAGACCGCACCTGGCAGTTTCTTTGTGCCCGGGCCGGGGCGACCTATGTGCGCCAGCCCATCCCGCTGCCCGTCACCACCCCGGAGGCCGTCGTCGAGGCGCTCTGGCAGGGCGTGACGCCCCGCACCCGGGCGATCTGCCTCAGCCACATCACCTCGGCCACCGCGCTGATCTTGCCGGTCGCCGCGATCTGCCGCCGCGCCCGGCAGGCGGGCATCCTGACCATCGTCGACGGCGCGCATGCGCCCGGCCAGCTGCCGCTCGACCTGGCGGCGATCGGGGCCGATTTCTATGCCGGCAACTGCCACAAATGGCTCTGTGCCCCCAAAGGGGCCGCGTTCCTGTATGTGCGGCCGGAGGCCCAGGCGGGGCTGGACCCGCTCGTCGTGAGCTGGGGCTGGCAAGCGGACGGGTCGGCGCCGTTCGTGGATGTGCAAGAATGGCAGGGCACCCGGGATATCGCCGCCTACCTGAGCGTGCCCGCGGCGATCGAGTTCCAGGCCGCGCACGACTGGCCGCGGGTGCGCGCCGCCTGCCATGCGCTGCTGCAGGATATCCGCCGCCGCCTGCAGGCCTTAACGGGCCTGCCCCCGATCTGCCCCGACAGCCCGCAGTGGTACGCTCAGATGGCCAGCAGCCCCTTACCGCCGTGCGACGGGCGCGCCCTCCAGGCGCGGTTGTGGGACGAGGCCCGGATCGAGGTGCCCATCGGCGGCGAGACGCCGCGGCCGCTGATCCGCGTGTCGATCCAGGCCTACAACACACCGGCGGACGGCGATGCGCTCCTGGCCGCCCTGGCCGCGTTCTTGCCGCCGGGGCCGGCGTAATGCCGCGGGCGCTGCACCGCGATGCCAGACGGGAGGAGATTTTTCGATGAATGTATCGGCGGCCCTCGGCATCTTTGACCGGAAAGAGAAAATCACGCTGAGCGTGGCGATCGTGGGCACCCTCGTGACCGCGATCGCCCAGGCCGTCGGCGCCAACAGCATCCTCGTGTTCGTCCTGGCGGCGATCACCATGGCCGCGCTGGCCAGCGCGGTGGGCGATGGGACCGACCAGCTCGGCAGCCGGTTCGGGCCGGGCGCGACCGGGGTGCTGCAGTCGGCGCTGGGCAACCTGCCGGAGCTGTTCATCGCGATCTTTGCCCTGCGGGCCGGGCTGGTGACCGTGGTGCAGGCGGCTCTCGTCGGCTCGATCCTGGGCAATAGCTTGCTGGTGCTGGGCATCGCCTTCCTCGTCGGCGGCGTCCGGCACGGCACCCAGCGCTTCGGCAAAGCCCAGAGCCGCATGATCGCGATGCTGATCATGCTCAGCGTCGCCGCGCTAGCCATCCCCACGCTGGCCACGCGCCCGGGGGCCGCTGCGGCGCCCCACTCCGAGGATCTGAGCCTCATCTGCGCGGCCGCCCTGCTGCTGGTCTTCGGCGCGAGCATCCCCTTCTCCATCGGCGGCGGCACCGGCGGGTTCGAGGACGTGACGCCGACGGAAAAAGTCTGGCCCCTGCCGGTGGCCCTGGGGGTGCTCGCCGCGGCAGGCGTGACGGCCGCGGTGGTCTCGGACTGGTTCGTCAACGCGCTCCAGCCCACGATGACCGCCCTGCATCTCTCGGAGAGCTTCACCGGCCTGGTGATCGTGGCGATCGCCGGCAACGCGGTGGAGAACGTGGTCGGCGTGCAGATGGCCGCACGCAACCAGATGGACTTCGCGATCAGCGTGATCCTCAACAGCAGCCTGCAGGTGGCCCTGGCGCTGATCCCGGCCCTGGTGATCCTCAGCCAGTTCATCGGCGGCGCCCATCTCACCCTGATCTTGCCCTGGCTGCTCCTGGCGTCCCTGGGCCTGACGGCCGTGCTGGGCGCGATGATCGTCTACGACGGCGAGTCGACCTGGCTCGAAGGCGTGGCGCTCATCGCGCTCTACGTGATCATCGCGGCCAGCTTCTGGTGGGGGTAGGCGAACGCCCAGCGGCGGAAGCCGCGGCAACACCGGGCGCGTGATCGGCGCCGGGCCGCGTCCGGGCGGGGTCTCACCGGGGCGCGATCAGGTCGTGATCCACGGCGTAGCGGGTCAGCGCGCTCCGGGTATGGACGCCGAGTTTGTCATAGATGTGGCTGAGGTGCTTCTGCACGGTGTTCGACGAAACGATCAGGGCGGCGGCGATTTCGCGGTTGGTCCGCCCCTGGGCCAGCAGGCGCACCACGTCCTGTTCGCGCTCGCTGAGGGTTGCCGGGGGCGGGCCCGGCTCCTGTAGGAGGATCGCCGTCAGCAGGTGATCCAGCGGTTGCCCGCCGCCCTCCGCCCCGGCGGCCGTCCAGGTGGCGGGCGCCAGCCGGGACCGGGCTGCGGCGCGCGCCGTCGCCAGGGCCGCGGCGTCCGGCGGGAGCAACGTGCCGCCCGCGGCGATCAGGGCGGTTTCGACAGCGGCCGCCAGCCGGATGCCGGCGGGGAGACCGGACCGGGGGCCGGTCAGGAGGGTCGCCGCGAGACCGGCCGCCGCCGCCCAGCGGGTCGCCGAGTCGTCGTGTGCTGCGGCGAGGGCGGCGCGGAACGCCGCCTGGGCGGCCGGCCGGTCCCGGCGGGCGAGCGCCACATAGCCCAGCCCGCGCTGCACGGCGGCCGCCGGGGCAGAAGGGCCGGGAGCCAGGCGCTCGGCTTCCCGATAGTAGGCGAGCGCCTGATCCCAGGCTTGCCGGCTGCGTGCGGCATCGCCCAGGTGGAGCAGCGGCTCGATCATCGGCGCTTTGCTCCCCTGCTGCCGCCAGATCGCCAGGCTTTCGAGCAGGACCGCCTGGGCCTGGTCGGGCTCGCCCTGCTGGAGATGGAGGCGCCCGAGGCGGCAGAGCACCGCCGCCCGCGCCGCGCCGGGCGCCTGCCCGCCATATTCCTGTAAGCTCTGCGCATAATAGGCCATGGCGGCACGGTCGGCTCCGCCGGCTTCGGCGCACTGCCCCAGTTCCGCCAGAATGTCGGCCAGCCCCGGCCCGCGGGCGGCCGCCTCGGCCAGCGCCCGCGCCTGGTGCAAGAGGGGTTCGGCGGCCCGATAATCGCCCTGCGCGCTGCAGAGCCGCCCGGCCCAGTAGCACGCGCGGCTACGGATCGCGGGCGGGGGATCGGCCGCTTCCAGCAGCCGGGCGAGCCAGGGCCGGCTCTCCTCCCAGTCGCCGGCGGCGGCCCACACCGGCAGCAGGGCGAGCAACAACGCCAGCCCGTCGGCGGGGGCCTGGGTCGCATACCAGTCTAGCGCCTGCCGCAGATTCGCCCGCTCCTCGGCCAGCGCCGCGTGCGCCGCCGCGTCGGGCGCGGCGCGGCCCACCAGGGCGGCAAAATACCCGGCATGGGCCTGGCGCAGCAGCGGCCCGGCCCCATCGGCCGTGACCCGGTCGGCGACAAATTCACGGATCGCCGCCGGCAAGGCGACGCGCGGGGTCGCCGGGCGGCTGGGATCGTAGAGGACGAGGCGCTTGTCGACCAGGGCCTCCACCGCATCGAGCAGGCCCGCCGGGTCCCCGAGTTCCGCCGCGGCGAGCACAGCTTCCAGCGCATCGAGGGTCGCCCCGCCGACGAAAACGGCCAGCGTGCGTAGCACCAGCTGTTCGGCGGGCGGGCAGGCGGTATAGTTGTCCGCGATCGTGGCGGCCGGGGCCGGGGGGGGGCTGCCCGGCGGGTCCGGCGCCCGCGCGTCCGCCGGGCGCGCGGCGCGGTGAGCCAGGGGGAGGCCCGCCGGAGCGGACCGGAGCGGGGGGCATGGCGTTTCCGGGGCGGGGGCGGGGCCGGCCGGCGCGGCCCCCGGGCCGCTGCGCGCCCAGGCCACAAAAGCCGGGTGATCGGCGGCCGGCAGGCCCAGGATCGCGGCCAGGTGCCCGGCCAGGGCTGCGGACGGCCGGCGGTCGCCGTTCTCCAGTTTGCGAATCATGACCGGGGAGCAGGCGGCCTGCGCCGCCAGCCCGTCGAGGGTCAGGTCGGCGGCCTGTCGTCGCGCTTTGAGCCAGGGGCCGAAAGCCGGTGCGGGACTCGGCATCGCTACTACTCCTGATGCGGATGGCTGCTGCCCGCAGCATAGCACAAAATAACGGCCTATACAAAGTGATACAAAACCCGGCCCCACCGGCGGGCCGCCACAGCGCCCCGCAAATCACCGAATGGGACGGCGTAAGGCGGGCGCAAATAGCCTACCATATTCCCATCACGATAACCCAGACGGCTCCGACCCCCGGATGCTGGACCCGCTAAAAAGGAGTAACCGCCATGTTCAAAATGACCTTGCACTATACCCGCTATGCCCTGAATCTCCTCGCCGTCGTCGGCTTTGGCAGCAAGCTTAACTAACGAGCGGCATCCCATTCCCATCACGATAACCCAGACGGCTCCAGCCCCCGGATGCTGGACCCGCTAGAAAGGAGTAACCGCCATGTTCAAAATGACCTTGCGCTATACCCGCTATGCCCTGAATCTCCTCGCCGTCGTCGGCTTTGGCAGCAAGCTTAACTAACGAGCGGCATCCCGGCGACCTATCGCCAGCGGCGGCTGGGTGTGGTATGCTGGAGCTATGCCAACTGCTGCCCCCTTAGCCGATTCGCGCACCTTTGGGGCCTGGCTGCGCGCGGCCCGCCAGGCCCGGCAGTGGGAGCGCGCAGCGTTCGCGACCCGCGCCGGCTGTAGTCTGATCATGCTGGATAAGTTGGAAGCCGGGGCCCGGCACCCGTCGCCGCGGCTGGCGTATGCGCTGGCTCGGGCGTTAGCCCTGACCCCGGCGGATGGGGAAGCCCTGGCCGAGTGGGCCCGCGCGCAGCCCGGGGCCGCCTGGCCGCCCGTGCCGGAACTGGTGGGCCGGGCGGCCGAGACCGCCCGTGCGGTGATCACGCTACGCGACAGCGGCACGCGGCTGCTGACGCTCACGGGGCCAGGCGGGGTCGGCAAAACCCGCCTCGCCACCCATCTCCAGGGACTCCTGCGGACCGAGATGCCCGCGGAGATCCGCTTCGTCGCGCTGGGTGCGCTGACCGAGGCCATGCCGTTACTGGGGACGATTGCGACCGAGTGCGGCCTCCCGGATAGCCCGGACCCGCCCCTGCTGCGGCTGGCCGCCGCCTTTACCCGTTCGCGCGGCCTGCTGATCCTCGATAACTACGAACAATTACTGCCCGACACCGACGACGTGGCCGCCCTGCTGGCCGCGTGTCCGCCCCTGATGGTGCTGGTCACCAGCCGGGAAGCGCTCCACCTGCCCGGCGAGGTGGTCCTACCCGTGCCGCCCCTCGCCCTGCCCCCGGCCACTACCGACCTGCCCGCCCTGGCGGCCAGTCCGGCGGTCGTGGTGTTTTGCGCACGCGCCGTGGCCAGCCAGCCGGAGTTCGCGCTGACGGCCGAGAACGCGGCGGCAGTGGGGGCGATCTGCCGGCGGCTGGAAGGGCTGCCGTTGGCCCTGGAACTGGCGGCGGCGCGCGTGCGCCTGCTGCCGCCGGCCGCGCTGCTCGCCCGGCTCGATCAACGCCTGCCGCTGCTGGCGAGCGCCGACCCCACGCGCCCGGCCCGCCACCAGACCCTGCGCGCCGCCATCGCCTGGAGCTATGACCTGCTGGCGCCGCCCGACCAGCGCACCCTGCGCGCCTTGAGCCGCTTCCCCGGGGGCGCGACCGTCCCCGCCCTCGCGGCGGTCCTCGACCACCCTCCGGCCGCGGCGGCCACCAGCCTGGACACGCTGGCCGACAAGAGCCTGGTCCAGTGGACAGGGGCCCGGGCCCGGCTGCTCGAAACGATCCGCGAATTCGCCCACGCTCAACGGGATGCGGAACTCCCCGCCCTGGCGCGCCGGCAGGCCGCCTGCTATCTCGACTGGGCCGCCCAGGCCGATGCTGCGCAGAGCACCGCAGCCGAAGCGGGCTGGCGGGAACGGTTGCTGGCCGAGGGCGAAAATCTGCGGGCCGTGTTGAGCTGGCTGGCGGCCCACGACCCGGCCACGGGTCTGCAACTCGCCGCCTACCTCGGCGCGTTCTGGGACCAGGTCTGCACCTGGACGGAAGGGCGGGCCTGGCTCACCCAGCTGCTGGCCCTGGCCCCCGCCCCCAGTTCCCCCCGCATTCACGCCCTCTACTGGGCCGGCGCGCTGGCCCGGAATCAGAATGATTACGCCACCGCGCGGGCCTGCTTCGAGGAAGGGCTGGCCCTCGGCGCGGCGGTGGGCGACTATACCCGGCAAGGCGCGTTGCTCAACGGGCTGGGCAACATCGCCGACGACCAGAACGACCCAGCCCAGGCGATCGAGTATTATGAAGCCGGGTTAACTATCCGGCGCGCCGAAAACAATTCCATGGGCATCGGGATCATCCTGAACAACCTGGGGCTGGCCTACCTCAACCAGGGCGATTTGGCGCGCGCGCGTACCCTGTACGAGGAGTCGCTGGCGATCTGGCGGGCCCTCGGCAACACGCGTAGTGCCGCCGTCCTGCTGAGTAACCTCGCAGAAGTGCTCTGTTTGCGGGCCGATTGGCCGGCCGCCGCCGCCATCTACACCGAAGCCCTGGCCTTGCTGGAACACACGCAAAACCCGAAAGAACTGGTGCATGTCTACCAGGGCCTCGGCTTGGTCACGCTTCAGCAGGGACAGTGGGAACACGCCCACACCTATTATCGGCAGGCGCTGACCTGTTGCACGGCGCTCGACAGCCCCCGCTATACGGCAGCCGTGCTGGCCGGCTACGTGTTGCTGTGGGCCCGCCACCCGACGGCCGCCCCGGCCCGCGCCATCACCCGGGCCCGCGTCGTCGCCGAGACCCTGGCGGCCCACGCGATCGAACTCGACCGCGTGGATCGCGAGGCGTTCGACGACGCGCTGGCGGCCCTGCGCCGCCGCGTGGCCCCGGCGGACTGGACGCGGGCCTGGACGGCGGGGAGCACGCTTTCGCTGGCCGAAGCCCTGGCCGAGGCGCTGGCCGCGACTCCAGAGGATGCGGTTCCCGTAGAATCCCCCCCCGCCACCCCGGCGACCGGGGAAACCCTGACCCCCGCCGAACAGGCCATACTACAGCATCTGGCGCAAGGGGCGACCAACGCCCAGATCGCGACCGCGCTCGGCATTTCCGTGACCACCGTGCGCTTCCACCTGCGCAACCTCTACAGCAAGCTCGACGTGCGCTCGCGCAGTGCTGCCACCCGCTACGCCCTCGCCGCCGGCCTGGTGCGCCCCACCTGAAATCCGCCCGCCCGCAGATATACCGGCAAGCCACCCGCGAATACCTCGCGCCCCAGGCGATTAACGCTATCTCTGTCGCGGGCAGCACAGGCTGGGCCGTGGGCGATGACAGGCTGATCCTGCGCCGCGATGGGCAGGCTTGGCACCCAGTCGCCAGCCATCTCTGTCGAGCTGGATGGGTCCTACGGCTGGCGGATCGTGGGGGGCTGGGTGCCACGCACCTCGGAGGGCCGGCCCGGCACCGCTCAGCCCCTCGCGATCCGCTATACAGCCGGCGCCTGGTAGGTCGAGCACCTGCCGGCGGCCGCGCGGGGCATCCTGCGGGCGATCGCCGGCGATGAGATGCGCAGCCTGGCGGTGGGGGACGGCGGCCTGATCCTCAGCTACAGTGTGCAACCGGCCATCCCGCCGGCCCCCTACAACCCCGCGCAGCGCGTGGCCGATCCGCACGATCCGGCCGTGCACTACTTCCCCGCGGTCGGCCACACCCTGCGGGCCGCATTCCGCACCTATTGGGAGGCCCAGGGCGGCCTGGCCCGCTTCGGCTACCCCATCAGCGAAGAGTTCCCGGAAACCGATCCGGCAACGGCCCGCACCTTATGTCGCGCAATACTTCCAGCGCGACCGCCTGGAGTCCGCGCCAGGCCAGGGCGGCACAGCCAGCGCGGTAACTGCGGGTGGGCTGGGGCTAGCAGTCGTCGATGGCCGCGAGAACGAAGTCCCGTTCCAGCCGACCCAGCTGCCTCCTGGAACGGCCATCATCAGTAAGGTGTACCCCTTTTCGTTACCGACCCCCCGTCCACTCTTCTTTGAGGACACTCGCCATAACCTGAGTGGTCTTTTCCTCGAATACTGGCAGCGGCATGGGGATACCGGCCAGTTGGGGGAACCGATCTCGGAGCCGTTCACCGAGGTCAGTCGTACCGATGGCAAGTCCTACCGGGTCCAGTACTTCGCGAGCAGCCGGCTGGAATACCATCCGGAGCTACCGCCCGCTTGGCAGGTCAGCCGGGGCCTGATCGGCGTGGAAGTGATCCAGGCGCGGGGGTGGCTACCGTAGGGGAGCATCCCCGGCCGCCGCCCACTGCCCCTGGCCGGGCCTAGCGCGGCCTCAAGCGATCCCTGGGGTGATGAGGAGTGAGCACCCCCAGGTGCGAACGTGGCCCCACCCGCGTTCGCACCTGGGGGTGCTCACTCCTCACTCAGCTTGTTTACATCTTAGTGCGCCGATCAGTAAGCTACTATTACAAGGCGCTGTTCCGTGAGCCCGCGTAGGCGGGCTGCGCCCGGTGTTGCCGCGGCTTTAGCCGCCGGGTATCCGCCCCCCGGCGCCGCGCCTACCCCCGGTAGGCGGCTAGCGCGAGAGGAACTGGAACCAGTTGAGGCTCACGTAGTCGGCCGGCTGGCCACTGGTGAACTTGATATAGAGCGTGTGCTGGCCGGTGATCACGTTCATGTTGGCCGGGGTGGTCTGCCAGGCCTGCCAGCCGCCCGTGTTGGCGATGGCGAAGTCGCCCAGCTTGGTCCCTGTGCCCGTCGTCAGGCCGTCCACCCAGAACTCCACCAGCCCGCTCACGCCCCCGACCGCCCCGGACGCCACCCGCGCGCTCACGTTGATCGGGCCGTTGGCGCCGAAGTCGATATTGTTGTAGACCAGGTAGTCGCCGTTGGCGATACTCGTCACGTCCAGGCCGCCGCCCGTGTCGCTACAGGTCTCCAGCGTCGTGCCTGATTGGCTGTTGTAGCTTTCCGCTTCGATCTGGGTATACGCACTGCGCACGGCCCCCGGCGTGCTCGTCGCGGTCGGCGCGCTGGTCCGGGTGGCCGTCGGCGGCGGCGTATTGGTCCGGGTGGCCGTCGGCGGCGGGGTGTTGGTCGGCGTGTTGGCCGGCGGCGGGGTGTTGGTCCGCGTGGCCGTCGGCACGGGCGTGTTGGTCCGCGTGGCCGTCGGCACGGGCGTGTTGGTCGGCCCGGAGACCGGCGTGCTGGTCGGCGCGGGCGTGCAGGTCGGGCAGTTGAACTGGAACCAGTTGAGGTTCACGTAGTCGGCCGACTGGCCGCTGGTGAACTTGATGTAGA
>DATGEF010000604.1:0-3257 GCA_035310405.1 Chloroflexia bacterium
CTCTCGCGCTATACCTGGCTGCAAACCACCCAGGAATCGACGCTGACCACCGCCACGACCGCCACGGTCCTGGAGCGCGACCCGACCTGGACCGGCCTGCGCGATTTCCACCGCCTGGCCCTCGAATCGATCGTGCTGAACAAGCAGCAGGCCGAGACGGCGGAGCGGGATCGCCTGCTGAAAAAGGCCGCGACCCAGCGCCTGGTCGTCGAGGGCGCCTTCACGCAGATCGCCGCGCTGCTGGAGCCCACCGTGCTGACGCCCTTCAGCAACCTCGGCCTGGACATCACCGACCCCACCCTGGCCGTCTGCCGGGTGGTGGGCCGCGCCCTGGGCATCCATATCGTGGCGCCCCCGGCGGGGCGCAAGAGCACCACGGTGCCCGATGCGGTGCGCAATATCGCCCACGCCTCCAACGTCCGCACGCGTCAGGTGCTGCTGCGCGGCGCGTGGTGGCAGCGCGACAACGGGCCCCTGCTGGGCTTTGTCGAAGCGAACGGGCGGCCGGTCGCGCTGATGCCGACGGCCCAGCGCAGCTATGAGCTGGACGACCCGGTGACCCGCAGCCGCACGCCGCTGACGCCCACGGTGGCCCACGGGCTGGAGCCCTTCGCCATCAGCTTCTACCGGCCCTTCCCGACCCGGGCCGTGAATCTGCTCGACCTGCTGCGCTTCGGCCTGCGCGGCACCCGCGCCGATCTGAACACCATCCTGCTGATGGGCCTGGCCGCCGGCCTGCTGGGCACCCTCACCCCACTGGCGACCGGGTATATCTTCGACCAGGTCATCCCCAACGCGGCGACCAGCCTGCTGCTGCAGATCGGGCTCGGCCTGTTCCTCATCGCCCTGGCCAGCACCCTCTTCCAGATCACCCGCAGCGTGGCCGTGCTGCGCGTGGAGGGGCGCATGGACGGCGCCCTGCAGGCCGCCGTCTGGGACCGGCTGCTCGATTTACCCGCGCCCTTCTTCCGCAATTACTCGGCGGGCGACCTCGGCGCCCGGGCGATGGGCGTCAACACCATCCGCGAGGCCCTGTCGGGGCCGATTATTACCTCGATCCTGACGGGGGTCTTTTCGGTCTTCAACCTGGTGCTGCTCTTTTATTACCAGGCCGCGCTGGCCCTGGTCGCCACGTTGCTGGTCGTGCTCTCCATGGTGATCACGACGGGCGCCGGCTACCTCCAGGTGCGCCACCAGCGCGCGCTGACCGAGGTGCAGGGCCGCATTTCCGGCCAGGTGCTGCAATTCGTCAACGGCATCGCCAAGTTCCGCGTGGCCGGGATCGAAAACCGCGCCTTCGCCCTCTGGGCGCGGCAGTTCAGCCGGCAGAAACGGCTGGCCTACAAGGCGCGCACGGTGGCCAACGGGCTGGCCGTCGTCAACGCGGCGTACCCGATCGTCACGACGATGGCCATCTTTGCCATGGTCGCCATCGCCCGCGACGCGGGCCTCTCGACCGGTGCGTTCCTGGCCTTTAACGCCGCGTTCAGCCAGCTGCTGATCGCCGGCATCGCGCTGAGCACGGCCGTCGTCTCCATCCTGGGCATCGTGCCGCTCTACGAGCGGGCCCAGCCGATCCTGCGCGCCCTGCCCGAGGTCGACGAGGCCAAAGCCGACCCGGGCGAGCTGACCGGGGCGATCGAAGTCAGCCATATCTCCTTCCGCTACAAGGAGAATAGCCCGCTGATCCTCAAGGATATCTCCTTGCAGATCAAGCCGGGCGAGTTCGTGGCCCTGGTCGGCGCCTCGGGCTCGGGCAAATCGACCCTCTTCCGCATCCTGCTGGGCTTCGAGAAGCCGGAGTCCGGCGCGGTCTACTACGACGGCCAGGACCTCACCGGGGTCGACCTGCGCGAGGTGCGCCGGCAGATGGGCGTCGTGCTGCAAAACGGCAAGCTGATGGTCGGCGACATCTTCCAGAACATCGCGGGCTCCTCGCTGGTGACGCTCGACGACGCCTGGGACGCCGCGCGCATGGCCGGCTTCGAGGACGACGTCAAGCTGATGCCGATGGGCATGCACACGGTGATCGGCGAAGGCGGCGGCACGCTCTCCGGCGGCCAGCGCCAGCGGCTGATGATCGCCCGGGCCATCGTCAAGAAGCCGCGCATCCTCTACTTCGACGAGGCGACCAGCGCCCTCGACAACCGCACCCAGGACATCGTCAGCCGCAGCCTGGACAACCTGCAGGCCACCCGGGTCGTCATCGCCCACCGTCTCAGCACGATCGTCAACGCCGACCGCATCTTCGTGCTCGAAGACGGCCGCGTGGTCCAGAGCGGCACCTATGGCGAACTGGTCGACCAGCCCGGGCTGTTCGCCGAGCTGGCCAAGCGGCAGATTGCGTGAGGGGAGTGGCGCAATCAATCATCCACGAAGGACACGAAGGACACGAAGGAATACGAAGGATTAAGCGGGTCCTGCCCGACCTGCATTCCCTATAGGGTAGCGGCACGGCGTGCCGTGCCTGGGGCGACGGTTGCCTGGCGGCTGAAGCCGCGGCTACGCAGACGAAGCCCGCCTACGCGGGCTGACGGACGGTTGCCTGGCGGCTGAAGCCGCGGCTACGCAGACGAAGCCCGCCTGCGCGGGCTGACGGGCCAGCACCGAATCCGACTAGCGCCGCGATCCCGGGCTGTGGGAGAGGGCTCTGCCCTCGACGCTGGGGTGCTCGGCCGGATTTTGCACCCGCGGCGATCAGCCAGAATACGGCGGGGGAGCATTCCTAACCCCCAACCCCTTCCCTGGCAGGGAAGGGGCGCCGGCGGCCGCGTCCAAGGTGGGGTGTCCCGTTCCCCCCTGCCCGCGCCCGGGAAGGGGGGTAGGGGGGTTAGGAAAGTCCCCAGCCGCCACCGCTGCAAAATCCGGCCGAGCACCCTCGACGCTGTTGCCGCGCGGGTGGGCCGTGATCCCGCGCCAGGTCGTGCGGCGAGTATTTCGAGGGCCGCGCCTGCTCCCACAGACGCTTCAGGCGCGGTGGCCCATCACCGACGCCCTGTTGCCTACACGATCGGTCCGCTCTTGAACCCGCGCCGGGTCAGGGGCGGGGGGGCGAGGTCTGCTCCCCCCCGCCGTCCGCCCGACCCCACGCGCCGGCCCGACCGGGTGCGCGGCAAGATTTGATACTGCTGGCAAATGCTTGATCCGCCGAGACTCAAGTCACGCCACTGCGCCCACTGGGCTATTTTCCGCTTCCGTTCCCAGCACCTGACTCACCAGTCGGGCAAACGGACTTTGGCGTGTGGGCGCAAACCGCG
>DATGEF010000605.1:0-5073 GCA_035310405.1 Chloroflexia bacterium
CCCCCTCGCCACCGGCGACGACTGACAGCCCCGCCAGCAGCAGGAGGCCGAAGAGGCCGATCTCCATGCCGGTGCCGTACCCCCAGAGGATGCCGCCGTTCAACAAAAAGAGGAGACCCGCGACCAGGCCGCCCCGGCGGCCGGCCCACCGCCAGGTCAGGCGGTAGACCAGCACGGCCGAGGCGGCAAAGAAGCCGGCGTTGAGCAGTTGCGCGGCCCAGAGCAGCGCGTCGCCGTCCAGGCCCAGGCAGGCAACCGCGGCGAGGAGCAGGGCGTAGAGGAAGCTGGTCGCCCCGCTGCTGTAGCCGTCTGCGGTGTTATAGGCGAAGAAGTGGCCGGCCGCGATCTGGCGGGCATATTGCAGATGGATAAAGGTGTCGTCCAGGGCCGCTGAGAGATGGCCCGCGCTGCTGTAGATGGTGACCCCGATCCAGATCGCCCCCAGCAACAGCCCGGCCCCGGCCAGGGCGACCTGGTCGCGCCGGGGCGGCCGGGCACGGCGGGCGGTCACTGGTAGAACCAGTAGTAGAAGGCGCGCAACGGGGTAAAGCTGCCGTCGGGCTGCAGGGTCAGGCGCAGCCGGGTGTGCGAGCCGCGGATCGCCGCGGCCGGCACCAGGAAGGTGGTCTCATCCCAGCCGGGGGCCGCGGGCCAGAACCAGGTGCCCACATCCACGCCGTCCACGGCCACCTGCACCCGTTGCGGCACCTCGGCCAGGTGCCGGTCGACGATACGCAACGGCTGGCCCGGGTGCGTGGCGATCGTGAATTCTTGATCGCCGGTTATGTTGCGCCCGCTATCCGTCAGCAGGCGGCCCGGCGCGCCCGGCAGCGGCGCCTGCCGGAGAATGGCCGGCGCATAGACGTTCCATTGCGCGCTATGCACCACATAGGCGTGCGCGGCCTCGTCCGGCGGCCAGCCGACGTTCAGCCGGTCGACCTCCTGCCGGGCAAGCGGGGCCGTCGTGCCCGGCATCCACAGGACGGCCCCGTGGATGTCGACATGGCCGGGCTGGCCCCCCGGCCCGGCCACGTAGAGCCGGTAGCTCCCCGGGCGGAGCGTCGTGCGGTAGACGCCGTCCCCATCCGGCCCCAGGGGCGTCACCAACTGGGCGTCGTCCTCGATCAGGTCAAAGCGCGGCAGGGCGGCGCCGGCGAGGTCCGGCACCCGCAATTGGATCGCCGTCTCCCGATCGGCCCGCAGCTGGCCCAGGTACAGGGGGCCGCTGCGACTGCCCGCGAAGGGCCGGCCCGTGGCCGGCAGCGCTACGGGGTCCGCATCGTGGGGCAAGACAGGGACATCGCTGCCCGCCACGACGTCCCAGTTGGGCACATAAACCGAAAGTGTGCCTTCGACGATCGTCGGGTGAGGGAGCACCCGGGTATAGATCGGCGTCAGAAAGCCGGGCAGCGCCACCAGCTCGGGGAGCCAGCCCCGGTGGACGACGAAGTAATCGGGCCGGCGGTCCACGGGGAGCTGGCGGAGCCAGTCATAAACCGCCCCATCGCCCTGGAGATGCAGCCCCGCGGTGGCGTTCGTCGTCAGCCCGATCAGATCGTAGACGTAGCGGTGGCCGTAATAGGTCATCGCCCCCACGTCGTTCATGGCGACCCGGGCGTCCGAGGGCAGGTTGCGGTCGATCCAGCGGCCCATCTGCACATGCTGGTTATAGATGTCCAGGGTGTTCTCGCCCAGCGCGGTCCAGAGCATAATCACGTTGCCGAATAGGACAATCGCCCCCAGCCCCGCGATGCCGGCCACGGTGGCCCGCACCTGCCGGCGGCGGCCGGGGGTGCCGGGCCGCCCGGCCAGGGCGCGCGCCACATCGTAGAGTCCCACGGCGGTCAGAAAGACAAAAATCCCATAGTAGGGCATCTGGTAGCGGCCGCGGAGGGTCGGCTGGAGCAGCGCGCTGATCAGCATCCCGCCGAAGAACCAGGTCATGGCCAGGGTGAACAGCCCGGGCCGGCGGCGCCCGATCTCCCGCCAGGCGGCGGGTAACCCGCCGAGCATGACGAACAACAGGGCAAACGGCATGAACGTCACCGTGGAGCCGGCCGCGGCGTAGACGCCGGCGAAATAGCTCGAATAGATGCCGATCCAGTTGCGCAGAAAATCCAACAGCTCAAACTGCGGCTGCTGATACAGCTCGCTCTTGGCCAGGGCGGCATTGGGGGTCGGGCGGCCGGTCAGCGCCCAGTTGAGCAACAGCGGCAGCAAGCCCACCCCCGCCGCGATCACCACCCGCCCCAGGACCCGCCAGCCGGCGCCGCGGGTCGCCCGCACCCGCCAGGCCCCGACCGCCGCCGCCATCCAGACCAGCGCCAGCCCCTCCGGCCGCACCCACGCCAGCCCCACCAACACCACCACCAACCCTACCCCCGACCACCGCCCTGCCGCTGCCGCCAGCCCCCCAACCCCGTCTTTCCCAACCCCCAACCCCCAACCCCCAACCCCCAGCAAATAGAGACTCCCCAGCACCAGCGTGCAAACCAGCCCCGTCTCCATCCCGGTCGCGAAACCCCAGACCAGGTGCGCCGTCAGCACAAACAGGCCCGCGGCGAGCAGGCCGACGAGCCGGTTGCGCAACGCCCAGCCCAGGCGGTAGCTCAGCCAGGCCGACAGGCCGAAGAGGCCGGCGTTGAAGAGCTGGGCCACCCAGAGCAAGCCGTCGCCCTGCGCCCCCAGCCGGGCCGCCAGGCCGAGCAGGAGCACATAGAGAAAGCTGGTGGCCCCACTGCTATAGCCATCCGCGGTGTTATAGGCAAAAAAATGGCCGGCCGCCAGCTGGCGGGCATACTGGAGATGGATATAGGTGTCGTCCAGGGGTGCGGCGATCTGGCCGCCGGTGCTATAGAGGATCACGCCCAGCGAGATACCGGCCACCAGCCAGCCGGCGACGCAGACGGCGATCTGGTCGCGCAGGGGGGGGCGGCGCGACGCGGCGGCCAGCGGGGGCGGCCCCGCCGGCGCCGGCCCGGCTGGGGGGGGCACCGAAAGAGCCGGCGGGGGACTCGCTGGAGCGGCGGAGCGATCGGGCGCCGGGCGCGGTGCGACCCCCGCGGCGGGCGAGACATTGGATGGCGGATGACGTGCGTTCAGGATCACTCCTCCAGCGTTGCACACCAGGGACTGAGGGATTATAGCAAACCGTTGCCGCCGGCATCAACCCGGGGTCGAGGCCGGGTCGAGCTGGGGCAGCAAGGCCAGGATCCAGGCGGGCTTCACCTCGCTGCGCACGAAGGTGCGTTGGTAATTACAGTCGAAGCAATGGACCCGGATGGTGCCGTTGCTGTCCCCGATTTCGATGCGGCTGCCCTGGTGCTGCCCCTGGTAAATCGTGTGCCGCACCCAGCACCCGTGCTTGCGCGAAATCACCACCCGGGCATGCGGGCATGTATCGCTGTTCATCGCGGCGCTCCTTCCCTAATAGCCGGCTACGAAAGCCCATTCTGCCATAATCCCCCCTGTTCCGCAAGCGGCCGCGCGGGTTGCCCGCCGCGCAGACAGACGGGTAACCCAGGACCAGTTTTCTTACCCAATTATTATCTGGTCTTGCAGAATCTCTGCGGATATATGGCTAGAATGAAGAAAATCGCCGGGCCGCTATGCAACCGTACTCGTTAGCCAATGGCATGATAGTGTATTTTATTAGCAGAAAGCATAATATCTGTCATTCTGAGCGCAGCGAAGAATCCGCTGGGGCGCGGATCAGATCGGGATCGGCGAGCCCGGCACACCTGCCGCCGGTGCGTGGCCGCCGCGATCGCCCCATTGAGGTCGTGGGTGCGCGCCCCAACGGATTCTTCGCTGCGCTCAGAATGACAAATCTTTTAGCATTTTTGCTAAAGAGAATGACATGTAATACATACACGATAGGTAGGAGGAGAGTAGCAAACAATGGTGAAGCGCGTTGGATTCGTGATCGGAGCGGTGCTGATCGTGGCGTTGGCCGGCATCGCCTTTTATTTCCTGCAGTTGACCGCCCCCGTCGGGGTCTCGCAATCCGTGCCGCTGGCGCCGACGCTGGTGGTGCCCGCTGCAGCCACCCAGGCCGCGGCGGCCGCGGCGGCGGGCTTCCCCCCACGGACGCCGCGGCCCGGCTTCCCGCCGGGCGGCTTCCGCCGGGGCACGCCGCCGCCCGGCGGCTTCCCGCCCGGGGGGGGACCCGGCGGGGGGGCCGGCCCCGTCAGCACCAGTCCGCCGGCCGCCCCGACCCTCGCCGCGGCGGGGTCGGCCCAGGTCTATCGCGTCGACGCCACGCACTCCAAAGTGTCGTATAACGCCAACGAGACCTTCCTGCAAGACTTCGCCGGCCATGCCACGGGCAAGGTCACGACGGTCGGCACGACCCAGGCGATCGCGGGCGACATCCTCGTGGATCGCGCGAACCCGGCGGCCTCGCAGGTCGGCGAGATTGTCGTCGACATTAGCCAATTCCAATCGGATACCGCGATGCGCGACAACGCCATCCGCCGGCAATGGCTCGAATCGGCCAAATATCCGTTGGCCACCTTCAAGGCCACGGCCCTCACCGGGCTGCCCGCGGCCTGGCCGCTGGGCACGGCGGTCCGGTTCCAGATCATGGGCGATCTGACCGTCCACGCCACCACGCAGCAGGTAACCTGGGATGCGACGGCCACGCTGGACGGGAACACCTTGCATGTCCAGGCGACCACGAATGTCCAGATCAGCCAGTTTGGTATGCACGCCCCCCAGCTGCCCATGCTGACCGTCGAAGACCCGGTCACGCTGACGCTGGACCTCGTCGCGACGGTGCCCGGCGCCTAACGCGGCTCAGCGGCCGTGGCAGACCTTATACTTGCGGCCGCTACCGCAGGGGCAAGGGTCGTTCCGGCCGGGGGTCTTGCTCGTGACGCCCACCCCGGCCGGGACCCGGGCCGGCCCTTTGCCGGCCCGCTGGTTGGGCGGGCCGCCGCCCCGTGACGCGCCCGGCCGCTCCGCCGGGCCCATCGCGCTACCGATCACTCCGGCCACCGCCGACTGGGCCGCCCCGACCGGGGATCGGCCGTCTTTCCGCGGCGCCTCGCGGGACGCCTCTTTGCGCGGTGG
>DATGEF010000606.1:0-2200 GCA_035310405.1 Chloroflexia bacterium
CGGGGATCTCTCCCTGACCCCCTATGAACCCGTCACGCTGCTGGACACCCAGTCCGGTGGGCGGCTGTTTGCCCTGGATCTCACGGCGACCCACGCGCCCTTCGTCGCGCCGGTCCCGCCCAGTGAGGCCCCGGTGAGCCACTATTTCCCCGAGACCGGCCATACCCTGGATCGGGCGCTGGCCGGCTATTGGCAGGCCCACGGCGGCCTGGCCCAACTCGGCTACCCCTTGACGGAAGCCTTTCACCAGGTGTCGGCGACCGACGGCAAAATCTATCTTACCCAGTACCTGGAACGGGCCGTGCTGGAGCGCCATCCGGAAAATAGCTCGCCCTATGACATCCTGCCGAGTTTGCTCGGCGTGGCCGCCTATCACGAACGTTACGGGGCGGCGGGCGCGCCAAATCAACAGCCCAACTCCGATAATCCGCGGTACTTTGCGGAAACGGGGCACACGCTGGGGGGCCGCTTCCGCGCGTACTGGGACGCGCATGGCGGGCTGGCCCAGCAAGGCTACCCGATCAGCGACGAGTTCACCGAAGTCAACACGCTCAATGGGCAACCCTACCGCGTCCAGTATTTTCAGCGGGCCGTGTTTGAGGCCCATCCCGAAAACCAGCCCCCATTTGATGTGCTACTCAGCCAATTGGGGACCGTTCGCGCGCAGCAATTAGGGCAGGGCGCCCCCTAGCATGGTATAATAGGCCCGTCGTCGCACCCAGCAGCGACCCAGGCTATGCTGATCGCCGATCGCGAAGCGGTGCGTAGCAGATCGCTGATTGCTGATCGCTGACCGCTGACCACTGACCGCTAATCGCTAATCGCTCACCACGCACCCAGGAGATCCCGACCATGGAGTTTACCCTTACCGAAGAGCAGCAACTGATCCGGCAAACGGCGCGCCAGCTGGCCGACGAGTTTCTGGCGCCGCGGGCCGCGCACCATGACCAGACCGCCGCATTTACCGCCGACCAGGTCCGGCGGCTGGGCGAGCTGGGCTTCCTGGGCATGCAGGTGCCGGAAGCGTACGGCGGCTCGGGGCTGGACACGATCAGCTATGTCCTGGCGATGGAAGAGGTCAGCCGGGGCGACGCCGCGACCTCGGTCACCATGACGGTCCAGAATTCGCTCGTCAACTGGCCCCTCAGCCGCTTCGGCAGCCTGGAGCAGCAACGAAAATACTTGCCCAAGCTGGCCACCGGCGAATGGCTCGGCTGCTATGCCCTGACGGAGCCGGTCGCCGGGTCCGACCCGGCAAGCATGGGCACGGGTGCCGTCGAGGATGGCGACGCCTATGTGCTGAACGGGTCCAAGATCTTTATCAGCAATGGTGGGGTCGCCGACCTGGCGATCGTCTGGGCGCAGACCCACCGGGAGCTGAAGCACAAGGGGGTGACCGCGTTCATCCTGGAGAAGGGCCTGCCCGGCTTCGAGATCGGGGCCGAGGAGCACAAGATGGGCATCCGGGGCTCGAATACGGTCGAGCTCTATTTCAAGAACTGCCGCGTGCCGAAGAGCCAGATCCTCGGCGGGGCCGGCGAAGGCTTCAAGATCGCCATGATGACACTGGACGGCGGCCGCATCGGTATCGCCGCCCAGGCCGTCGGCATCGCGCAGGCGGCGCTGGACGCGGCCGCGCAGTATGCCCAGCAGCGCAAGGCCTTCGGCCGGCCGATCGCCGAGCTCGAAGGGGTGCAGTTTAAGATCGCCGATATGGCCATGGAGATCCAGGCCAG
Organism: Chloroflexia bacterium; assembly: GCA_035310405.1. Taxonomy (GTDB): domain Bacteria; phylum Chloroflexota; class Chloroflexia; order QHBQ01; family JAICKM01; genus JAICKM01. Next base: position 1,737 of record DATGEF010000606.1, read on the forward strand.
CCGGCTGCTCACCTACCTGGCGGCCTGGACCAAAGACCAGGGCCAGCGCTACAGCCAGCAGGCGGCCATGGCCAAGCTGCACGCCTCCGAGACGGCCACCCGCGTGACGCACATGGCCGTCCAGGTCCACGGCGGCTACGGCTACCTGCGCGACTTCCCGGTCGAGCGCCTCTACCGCGACGCGCGGATCACCGAGATCTACGAGGGCACCTCCGAGATCCAACGCATCGTCATCGCGGGCCAGGTGCTCAAGGGCGCCCGCCCGGCGACCGAATAACCACAAAACGGCCGGGGCGGTGTCCCCGGCCGTTTTGTCGTCGGTTATGCGGTTGCTTAGCGCGGCGCGGTCGCCGGGCTGCAGGTGGCCGGGCCGATGAGCGAGTTGTAGACGATCTTGGCGATCTGGCCCCGGGTGGCCTGGTTGTACTGGCGGAAGTAGGGGCGGTTGGTGCCGTCGCACGGCT
>DATGEF010000607.1:0-2461 GCA_035310405.1 Chloroflexia bacterium
ACTACTATGACTGGCGCTATAAGGGCGCTGGTGTGTGCGCCGGGGCCCCGATCGCCACCGTCCAACCCACCGTGGCCCTCACCGAGACCCCAAAGCCGCCGAAGCCCGTGCCGACGCTGCCCCGGCCCATACCCACGCTGCCGAAGCCCGTGCCGACACTGCCGAAGCCCGTGCCGACAGCGAAGCCGACGCTTACCCCGTGAGCCGGATCGCCGGTGGGAAGAGCGCGGCGTTTTTCCAGCACGGGACGCAAGCGCTCGTGGATATGCTCCCCAAGGCGAAGCGCGTACTGCTGGAAGATCAGAGCCTACCGCTGATCACGGCGTAGCTCGCAGCGGGAGCGCAGAAAGCATAGGGCTGTCTCAAAGTCGGAATCCTGTCACGCTGAGCGCAGCGAAGAGTCCGTCTCCACATGTTGGGGACGGATTCTTCACTGCGTTCAGCATGACAATTGCTTCGCCCGCCGATGGCAGCGCCGACTTTGACACAGCCCTACAGAAAGCACCGGGAGGGGGTTCTCGGCGCCCGCCGAGTGTGCTACAATAGAGATACGCCAGCACCTTTCACGGGGTGGGCGGATCGAAAGCGGCATACGCGTTTCAGACCTGGCCTGAGTCTTCGCCCTGCAGTTGGCGCAGGCTAATGAGGAGAACGTCGATGCTCTGCCCGCGCTGTGGCGCAACGAATTCCCCCGGCACGCAGTTTTGCATGAATTGCGGCTTGCCCCTGATGGCCCCGGGGCCGCCCGGCCCGGCTCCGCCACCCCCCGGCCCGGGTTACGGCCCGCCGCCGGGCCCGGGTTACCCCCCACCCGGCTACGGCCCGCCGCCGGGCCCGGGTTACCCCCCACCCGGCTACGGCCCGCCACCGGGCCCGGGTTACCCCCCACCCGGCTACGGCCCGCCACCGGGGCCGGTCCCGGTCGGCCAGACCCGGCGGCGGCGGGGCTGCTCCTGCGGGGGGTGCCTGGTCGCCCTCCTGGTCGTCGTGTTGCTGCTGGGCGGCACCGGCGTCGGGATCTGGGTGCTCATCCAGAACGGCACGCTCTCCACGCACAGTCTCCTGAATATGGTCGGCCTAGGCAGCGGCGAGATCCAGGTCGTCAACCTGTCGGACGCGACCGTGGACGTGACCGTGACTACCCGGGACTCTGCCACGCCGACCGGCGGAGGCAGTGGCGATTCCAGCGGCGGGCTGAGCAGCGATCACAAGATGAAGTCACTGGACATCCAGGAGTTCGCGGGTATTCAGCCCGGCCGCTACGATCTGCGCATCGGCAGCGGCGCGAACAGCGGTCCCTGCACGCTCAAGATCGACAGCGGTGACGTCTACCACGTCGCCATCCTGCGCACGGGGACCGTGATCACCCGGGACAAAGAGCCGGGCCAAACGAAAGACGACGTGCTCTTCCCCACCTCAAGGCTGTGTAAGCGGTAGGAGGACCCCACCATGCGGAGCCCGATATGGCGCTACCTCGGGAGTAGCCTCCCGGCCCTGTTCCTGATGCTCACGGTCGGCTGCGACCGCACCATCAACCTCGCGAACAAGTCGACGCACGCCGCGTCGGTCTCCGTCTCTATCCCGGAGGCGTCGAGCCCGTCGCTGATCAATCTCGATCCCGGCCAGGAGGACGCGGCCGACTTGGGCGACAGCGGCGTGTATACCGTCAATGTGCTGGCCGACACGGTCGTCGTCGGCGCGATGACGAAGGTGCGCGACGACCTGGAAGCGCAACTCCAGAACGCCACCACGCCCGCGCAAATCCAGGACCTGACGGCGAAATTGCAGGCGACCGGCAAATTCTTGGACCAGTTGAACAGCCGGGCCGCCAGTTGTGGGGGCAAGGTGGACGAGGGCGACGCCTACGTGAGTATCGGCTGGGATGACGCGAAGCAGGCCTTCACCGCCAGTTGCCTCTCCAAAGGCCCCGCCCCCGCCAGCAGCCCGTGAGTGCGCCCATTCCCTCGGCGCGGAGATTCTTGGGCCTGGTGGCGGTGCAGACGATCGCGGGCCCGCCGGTCGTCGCGGGCCCCCAGACGATCACGCCGCTGGCCCGGGTGGTCCTGGTACGGCTCCCGCGCGGTGGCTTCGTGTGGAATCGCCCGCTGGCGGTATTGGTGCGGGAGAATGGGCGCGTCACGCGCATCCCGATCCGCGATGTCACCTACTATGGGCAGCTGGCGCTGCTCGGCGCGACCGTGGCGCTCTGGATCGCCGCCCGCCGCGTCGCGGCGCGTGGAAAGGAGCACGGAGCGTCATAGACCCCATGCCTAAAGGGCAGGGGCTTGAGAACCCCGATCTATGACCAGTCTCAGTACGGAAGTACTACGTAAGGGACGTGACCACACCGGCGGGTGCATTGCCAGCCTGCCGCTCTGTGGCCGGTCGTCATGGGACCGTTGCGGGGGCAACGGAGAAGGCGCCCGGCGTGACAACCGTTCTTTACCTTGACGAGGCACAC
>DATGEF010000608.1:0-3041 GCA_035310405.1 Chloroflexia bacterium
GCTTGTCAGCCCCGCCGCCCCCGCCCCGCGCCCGGGCTGCTGGAAATGGGGACAGCTCTGCGGACCTGCCCCCATTTCCACCGCCCCGACGACGACGACGGTGGCCTGCTTTCGATTTTACAGAAACAATGATACACTAACTCCGAATAAGATCTGAGAAATAATTACGAGTAAACACGCTGGTCGGAATTTATGCTTAAGCATTTGAGGTGCTCCTTGAGCAGGCCGCCCAGCGTCTGGACGGTGGTACTGGCGGGGGTATGCAGCATCTCCAAGGGGTTGGCCAGCAAGGACCAGGCCAGCAGCAAAACGAGCTAAATAGAGGGGCTGAGAAGGCGGCACCACCCGCCAGTCAGATGAGCCAGGGTAAGTATACAAAGGGCTGGAGTGAGGTGGTACAGCCCATTAGTACTGAGCGAGTCCTGATCTGAAACACAGCGGTTCGACCCGTTAACGGATCCCGGTTAGGGCGGGGCGACCCAGCGGGCGATGGTCTGCCGGTGGACGTGGAACACCTGGGCCGCCTCGCGCAGGCTCATGCCGGCCTGGACGGCGGCGATCACCTCGGCGCGGCGGCCGGCGGCCGGCGGGGGGGCGGCGGCCGGGAGGAACTGGCGCCCGCACGCCCGGCAGCGATAATTCTGCTGGCCCCGGGCGCTGTGCCCGTTCTTTTTGACGGCCGCCGCGCCGCACGCGGGACAGCTCGGGGGGGCGGCGCCCGGCGCGTGGTCGGTGGCGGGGCGCCCCGCCACGGGGGTCGCCGCGATGATGCGATCCACCTGGGCGAGGAGCGCCGCCAGGTCGCCGGGGACCCCGGCGACGATGGGCGGCAGATCGGGGAGCGGCGCCGCCGGGGGGAGGGACAGCCCGGTCAACTCGACATAACGCTGGCGATAGACATGGCTGGGCGTGCGGCTGTAGAGCGCCTGGTAGCGGGTGGCGGCGGCCTGGCGATGGCCGTTGGCCGCCGGGTTGAGCCGCCAGAGCTCGTAGTGCAAGGCGGCCTGCTCGGGTTCGTGTGTCCAGGTCTGGAGCATCTCGGTGAGGGTGGCGGCGGCCGCGGGGCGGGTGATCTGGGCGCGCACCAGTTGCGTTTGGAGGATGGCGAGGCGGGCCGCGAATTCCACCCTGCTGTAGCCGATTTGCTGGCTGATCTGCAGCGCCTCGTCCAGCAGCGGGGCCGCCGCCGCCGGCCGCCCGCGGATACGCCAGATCTCCGCGAGCCCCAGCAGGGCCTCGCTCAACAGGCGGCGGAACTGCAGCGCCCGCGCCAGCAAAATCGTGCGGCTATAGAGCCGTTCCGCCAGCGTGTACGCGCACCGGCCCGCGGTGGCGCGGGCCACTTCGACCAGGGCGAGCGGGACGATATCGCGGTTGCCCAACTCCAGGGCCACCTGCAGCACATGCAGGGCACAGGCGAGTGCCGGCCCGAACGCGCCCTGCTCGGCGTAGATCTGGCCGATGTTGCCCACCGTGAAGCTGGCATTGCGCCGGTCGCCGATGGCGAGGGAGATCTGCAGATCCTCGGCGAAGCAGGCCAGCGCACGCCCGTGGTCGCCCAGCTGTTGATGCACCATGCCGATGCTGCCGGTGGCAAAGCCGGCGCTGCGCCGATCGCCGATCGCCGTCGCGATCTGCAGCTTTTGTTCGTAACAGGCCAGCGCCTGTGAGTAGTCGCCCTGCAGCTTGTAGAGATTGCCGAGGTTGCCGAGGGTGCGCTGGAGCACCGGCTGGTCGCCCAGGGCGGTCGCCAGCGCGATTTGCTGGGCATAGCAGGCCTGGGCCTGGGCGTAATCCGCCCGCCCCTCATAGATCAGCGCGAGCCGGCCGGTGGCGAGGCTGACGGCCACCCGGTCGTCGCGCGCCGTGGCGATCTGGTGCCATTGTTCGTAATAGGCCAGCGCCCGGTCGTGATCGCCCTGTACATAATAAATAGTGCCCCGATTGCCGAGCACCTGGCCCAGCCCAGCTTGATCGCCCACCATTTCGTAAGTCCGCTGCGCCTGCTCCAGGTAGGTGAGGGCCTCGCCATAGGCGCTTTTCTGCACCAGCAGCCCGGCCAGCTCAATCTGCACTTGTGCGGCGAAGCGCCCATCCGCCAGGGCGGCCGGACTGGCGAGGGCGGCGCGGAAGCACGCCTCGGCCTCCGCCCAGTTGCCGATCAACTGCCAGACCTGGCCCTGCTGCAGAAGCACCGGCCCGTGCTCCGGGGCGGGGAGCAGCGCCAGCAGGCGACGGTAGGCATCCAGGGCCGCTTCATTCGCGTACAGGCGCCGGGCGGCGGCGGCGGCCCGCGCGTAGTACGGGATGGCCCGCCCCGGCTCGCCGGCCCGCTCCCAATGGGCGGCGATCGGGCCGGCGGCGGGGTCGGCCGCCGCGCCGGCTCCCGTTCCGTCCGGCGCCGGCTGGACCGACTCCAGGGCGCGGGCGACCTGACGATGGAGCAGGCGGCGCTGGGCGGCGCTCAGGCGGGCGTACGCGACCTCGCGCAGCTTGTCGTGGCTGAAATAATAGCTGTCGGTTCCCTGCTCAAGGACAATGCGCCGCTGCCAGAGCTCGTCCAGGGCGCGGATTAGCGCCCGTTCTTCCTCGGCCGCCGCCGCCGCCAGCACGGCGAAGGAGAAGCCCCGCCCGATGGTGGCCGCCAGGCCCACGACGTCTTGCGCGGCGATGGAGAGCTGCGCCAGGCGCGCTTCGATCGCCGCCCGCACGGCGGGCGGCAGGGCCCCGGCGCCCGGCGCGGGCGGGGCCGTCAGATCGGCCCGCACGAGCTCCAGCACGAAGAGCGGGTTGCCCTCGCTCTCGCGGAACAGGGTGCTTTGGACCCCGGCGTCGAGGGGGCGCCGGGCGGCCAGGGCCGCGAGCTCGGCGGTCGCCGCTTCGTCCAACGGCCGGAGGGTGAGCTCGGTTAATTGCTCCTGGCGGCGGGCCGCGGCCAGGAGCTCGGCGAGGGGGGGGCCGGCGGCGACCTCGCCCGGGCGGTACGTGGCGATCAGCAGGAGCCGCGTTTGCGGGGTGCTGCGCAAGAGAAAGCGCAGCCA